>CAMYOR010000035.1 GCA_947278105.1 uncultured Tissierellia bacterium | reverse complement strand
AATTTCGCTGCCCCTGGTGCCATAATGCTGAAATCACCCAGGAGTCTCTTCCCAATTTAATGGACGACGGTTCTTTTCTTAGGTTTTTAAAAAGCCGACAGGGCTTTTTGGATGGGGTTTGCTTTACCGGCGGAGAGCCGCTCCTTTATCCCGGGCTGAAGGATTTGATTTTCCGGACAAAGGAGCTGGGTTTTTTGGTCAAGGTGGATACCAATGGCTATGAAACAGGGCGCCTGCAAGATCTCCTTTCGACAGGGCTGGTGGATTATTTTGCCATGGACATCAAAAATTCTCCGGATCTTTATGGAAAAACGGTAGGGATCCCGGACCTTCCGATCGGCCCCATTTTGGATTCCGTTTCCCTTTTGATGGAAGATGGAGTCGATTATGAATTTCGCACGACCCTGATCGACCAGTATCACAGTCTCCAGTCCATGGAAGATCTATCGCAGTGGATTTCAGGGGCAAAAAGGTATTTTCTTCAGCCCTTTGAGGATAAAGAAACCGTTCCTGAAAAAAAATTATCGGCCCCGAGTCCTGAAAAAATTGAACAATATCTTTCCCTCTTTCAGGGAAAGGTGGGCCAAATCAGCCTGAGAGGCCGGGCCTAGGCTTTTCCTGTTTTTAACAATCTATTGGGCCGAGCAAATTTAAAAGTACAAGATATTGTGCTTTTCCATTGATTTTCTTCAGCCTCCCTGCTATAATAAATACAATTATTAAGGGAGGAAGACCATGCAAAATAACCAACTCATCCCGAATAAAAACGCCGATCATCTGCTGGACGTGCAGAAGCTGGTGAACAACTACATCGGGATTAATGACTGGAGAGTTAAAGAAAATTCGACCGTTACTTATTCGGTAGGAGGGCTGATTCTCTCCAATTCCGGAGCGGTCACGGCGAACTATTGGCTTACTCAGGTTTACGATCAGGAAATTGCCGATGCCCATCGGTCCTGTGCCATTCACATCCACGATTTAAGCATGCTGACAGGATACTGCGCCGGCTGGAGTTTGCGCCAGCTGATCATGGAGGGCCTGGGCGGGGTCCCCGGAAAGATTACCTCCAGCCCTGCCAAACACCTTTCAACCCTCTGCAATCAGATGGTGAACTTCTTGGGCATTATGCAAAATGAATGGGCCGGAGCCCAGGCTTTTTCCTCCTTCGACACCTACCTTGCTCCCTTCGTCAAGGCGGATCACCTTTCCTATGAGGATGTCAAGCAGTGCATCCAATCCTTTGTCTACGGAGTCAATACTCCCAGCCGCTGGGGCACCCAGGCGCCTTTTACAAACATTACCTTAGACTGGACGGTTCCTAGGGACTTAGCAGATGAATCCGCCATTGTCGGCGGAAAAGTCATGGATTTTACCTATGGCGAATGCAAGGCGGAGATGGATATGGTCAATAAGGCCTTTATTGAAATCATGATTGAAGGCGATGCCGATGGCAGAGGCTTCCAATATCCCATTCCAACCTATTCCATCACCAAAGACTTTGACTGGTCTGACAATGAAAATAATCGGATGCTTTTTGAAATGACCGCTAAATATGGAACTCCCTATTTTTCCAATTATGTCAATTCGGACATGGAGCCCTCGGACGTCCGCAGTATGTGCTGCCGGTTGCGCCTAGACCTTAGGGAGCTGCGCAAAAAATCCGGAGGATTTTTCGGCTCCGGAGAATCTACCGGCTCTGTCGGCGTCGTCACTATTAACCTTCCCAGAATTGCTTACCTTTCTATTAACGAAACGGAGTTCTATGAGAGGCTGGATCATTTAATGGACCTTTCTGCCCGTTCGCTCAAGCTTAAACGAAGCTTTCTGACCCAGCTTCTCGATGCCGGTCTTTATCCCTACACTAAAAGATACCTGGGCACCTTCAACAACCATTTTTCCACCATTGGAATTTTGGGGATGAATGAAGCGGGCCTGAATGCTTCCTGGCTCAGGGCCGATATGACCCATGAGAAGACCCAGATCTTTGCGGGTCAGATCCTCGATCATATGCTGGAAAAGCTTAAGGATTATCAAGAAGAATACGGCGATCTCTATAATCTGGAAGCCACTCCGGCAGAGTCAACCTCTTTTCGGATGGCCATGCACGACAAAGAAGAGTTTCCAGATATCATCGCAGCCAATGAGCATGGGACTCCCTATTACACCAACTCCACCAACCTTCCCGTGGGAAGCACCGATGATCTTTTTGAAGCGATGAAGGTTCAGGACGAGCTCCAGACCAAGTACACCTCAGGAACCGTCTTCCATGTTTTCTTGGGAGAAAAGCTCCCCAACTGGAAAGCAGCGGCCGGCCTGGTCAAAAAGATCTCTGACAAGTTCCGCCTGCCCTATTACACCATTTCCCCGACCTACTCCGTTTGTCCGGATCATGGCTATCAAAGCGGCGAGCATTTTACCTGCCCGGTCTGTGGAAAAAATGCGGAAGTTTACAGCCGGATTACCGGCTACTACCGTCCCATCCAGAACTGGAACGACGGAAAAGTCCAGGAATACAAGGACCGGAAAGAATACCAGGAGCATCCAACTTGCTCTCTGAAGGACTCAGAAAAAGCCTTATTGAATGAGCTTTGATCTTCATTTTATCCTCCCAAAGAAAAACGGCCCCAAGGGGCCGTTTTTCTGTACCTTTTTTCCTGAACGGGAAGATCAGGACTGGTAGCTTTCATCCTGGAACATATTGATAAAGAAATCCGCCAGCTTTTGAATCAGGGTTTTAAAAAATCCACCGACTTCTTTTTTTGTCTCAGGTTCCAGGTCATCCCAAGCGGAGTGGACGTCCTTCATCAGTTTCCCGCTGTTTTTAATCAAGTTTTTGCCGAATTTCTTCAGGGCCTTTTTTTGCTGGTCAGAAAGATCCAGGCGGGAAAAATCCCGCATGACCTTATTGACATTATCCACGTCTTTTTTGTCTAAAACTTTTTTCAGCTTATAGTTATTGACAGCCTCATCCACGATTTGACTGATTTCATCCTCGTAAAGGGGGTTTCCTTTTTCCTTTTCCCGGGCCATCTGGGCCTTGATTTCGGCGATTGCAGCGTTTAAGACCTCATCCGAATATCCATCGGTTCCCTCGTGCTTTTGATTGATCGCCGAGGTGGTTTTGAGTTCTTTTTGGGCAACCTGAATATTTTCTTTGGCAAGTTCTCCCGAAGTACACTGGAGGGCCTTGTAAACCCCAGCCAAGGCCCCGGATCCATCGACCGCTTTTACCGATCCGACCGTAATCTTGATGTCCGTGATCCCGGCGGTAATAGCGGCGTTGGCATAGTCACTTTCTTTAATTTTGGTGATGGTTTTGGGGCTGGCAATTTCCACCTTAATGCCTTCGTTCTCCTCAGCGGGGGTGATACGAACCGAAGAATAGCACTGGCTATAGGGATAATCGTCATGGAGCAGGGTATTTAGCTCATCCACATTGACCTTTACCATCAAATCTTCCACCTCAACCCCTAGAAGCTTTTCCGTTTTTTTCTTTTCTTCCTCGGTAAGACTTCCTCCATAGGCGAAAATGGGGCGTTTTGACAGGGCTGCCTGGCAGGGCTGGATGAAAAAAGCTAGGATAAGCAAAAAGAGAAGGGCAGTTTTAAGAGATCTCTTTTTATCAGATAATTTCATTGTTTCCTCCTCGAAGCTCCCAAGGCTTTGAAAAAAGCCTTATAGAAAAGTTATGGACTAAAAAATCTTCATTTTTATTATTATGATCCTGATCCGAAAAGTCAATCCGAAAGAAGCCGTGAAGGAAAGGAGATGGGCTTATCTGGTCCGTTGACGGCATTTTTTGCCAATGCTATGATTTAGGTGTTTTTTGAATCTTTTTTCTGGCAATTGATGCCGAATCCGGACTGGAGGAGACTGGGCATGAAAACCGATATTGAATTAGCACAGGAAGCGACATTTAAGCCGATCGAAGAATTGGCAAGGTCTATGGGGATCCCCGAAGAAGCCGTCGAACCCTATGGCAGAAAAAAAGCAAAAATCTCCCACCATCTCATTGACCAGTGGAAGGGAAAAAAGGACGGGAAGCTGGTCCTAGTGACGGCGATCCATCCCACTCCCTATGGGGAGGGGAAGACGACGGTATCGGTGGGGCTGGCGGACGGCCTTCGAAAGATTGGAAAAAAATCCGTTCTTGCTTTAAGAGAGCCTTCCCTGGGTCCGGCCTTCGGAATCAAGGGCGGCGCAGCCGGAGGCGGTCACTCTCAGGTCATTCCCATGGAAGAAATCAATCTTCACTTTACCGGTGATTTTCATGCGATTGGGGCCGCCAATAACCTCCTTGCAGCCATGATTGACAACCATATCCAACAGGGAAATGCCCTGGGCATTGACCCCAGAAGAATTACCTGGCATCGGTGTGTCGATATGAACGACCGGGCTCTGAGAAATATCGTGGTTGGTTTGGGCGGCCATAGCCACGGAGTCCCCCGGGAGGACCACTTTGATATCACCGTCGCCTCGGAAATCATGGCCATTATCTGCCTTTCCCGGGATCTTTCGGATTTAAAAGAAAGACTGGGTCGGATTGTCATCGGAAGGACCTACGACCGAAAGCCGGTCCTTTGTAAGGATCTAGGTGCCCAGGGAGCTATGGCTCTTCTATTGAAGGACGTCTTGGACCCCAACCTCGTTCAGACCATGGAAAATACCCCCGCCTATGTTCATGGAGGCCCCTTTGCCAATATTGCCCATGGGTGCAACACCATAATGGCAACCCGGATGGCCCTTAAAACCGGGGACTATGCCGTCACGGAAGCCGGCTTCGGATCGGACCTGGGTGCCGAAAAATTCTTTGATATCAAATGCCGGACGGCGGGTCTTCGGCCGGACTGCGTGGTGATGGTGGCAACGATCCGGGCTCTCCAGCACCATGGAGGAAGGGATAAGAAAAAAGAATACCGGCCGGAAGAACTTTTGACCTTGGAAGAAAAAGGTCTGCCCAACCTCTGGCGTCATGTAGAAAATATGCAAAAGGTCTATCGGCTCCCGGTCGTCGTCGCGATCAATAAATTTATCACCGATACGGATCAGGAAATCCGTCTTCTTCAAAGAGCCTGTGAAGATAAAAATGTTCCCTCCGCCCTCTGTGAGGGCTGGGAAAAAGGCGGGGAAGGGATGATGGACCTGGCCCGGAAGGTGGTCAGTGCCTGCGAAAACGGGGACCCTTCCCGCTTTGAATTCGCCTATCCCTTGGAAGCCTCTCTTAAGGAAAAGGCTGAAATGCTGGCAAAGAAGGTCTATCACGCCCGGGAGGTTGAATTTAGCAAGGAAGCCAGCCTGACCCTCCAAAATCTGGAAAAGGAAGGCTATGGAAACCTTCCCATCTGCGTTGCAAAAACCCAATACTCTTTCACGGACAATGAAAAAATTCTAAACGCCCCAGAGGACTTTACGATCCAAATCCGGGAGGTCCGCCTGTCCGCAGGTGCAGGCTTTGTCGTCATGCTGGCCGGCTCCATTATGACCATGCCGGGCCTGCCCAAGGTCCCAGCAGCCTGCCATATGGACATTGAAGAAAACGGGACCATCACCGGACTATTTTAAGGAACTTGCTGATTTAAGGAAGAGGGCCCATATGCGACCGATCCAGGATTTTAATTCCAAGCAAAAAGACACGGTAAAGTGGCTGGAAAGAATGGGTCGGCCCGACCGGGGCCCTCTTTTTATCCACCTTGCCGGGACCAATGGAAAGGGGTCGACCGGAAGGTTTCTTGCGGCTTCTTTAGAGGCTCTGACGGGTCTTTCCGTGGGCCATTTTCTTTCCCCCCATGTCCACCAATACAATGAAAGAATCCTTCTGGGCGGGGAGATGATTTCGGATGAAAAACTATTTTCGATTCGGGAAAGGATGGATCAGCTTAAAGAAGACTTTTCCCTTCCCTCGCTTACGTATTTCCAGCGGTCTTTTTTAGAAGCAATGGAAGCCTTTAAAGACCTCAAAATCGCTGTGATTGAATGCGGGGTCGGGGGAAGGGAAGATGTCACCAATATCCTAGAGGGCCAGGCAGCGGTCATCAGCCGGATCGGCATGGATCACATGAATATTTTGGGGGAGACCATAGAGGAGATTGCCCGACACAAAGCTGGAATCCTGACAAAAAATCGCCCACTGATTTCTTCAGACCAAGAAGAGCCGGTCCGAGAAATCCTAACCCGGGAGGCAAAAAGAAAAAATTCTCCCGCTTTTTTTTTGGATCCCGCCTGGCTTTCCCGGCCGGTCCTCTGTCCTTCCGATTCCTCTGGAAGCCCCCCGAAAATGACTTTTTCTTATACCCATGGCTGGCTTTCCGGGGATTATGAAAGCCGGCTCTTGGGTCTTAATCAAACTCAGAACCTTGGAACCGCTCTTCTTGCTCTGGAAGCTTTGGCTGATCCCCAAAGGTCCCTTTCACCGAAAATCAAGGCCCTCCTTCCCCTTTCCCTAGGGAAGAAGGAGAGAAAGGCCCTGATTCAGGAATGCCTCAAGGAGGTTTATTTGCCGGGGAGGCTGGAGATTCTAAGGGAAAGTCCGATCATCCTCATTGATGGGGCCCACAATGACCCAGCTATAAGAACCCTGATCGCCAACCTTCACTGGCTTGGCCTGGATGGGAGAATCTACCCCCGGCCGGCCCTTATTTTTGGAATGCACGAGGGAAAAATCCCTCCTCAGACCCAAGGAATGCTCTTTCAGGAAATGGACCAGGTCTACTGGGTTGAGGTTGAAGGAAAAAGTGATCGGGAAAGGACGGAAGAAGTCGAAAAGGCTCTTTTTCAGGCGCTCAAAGAAAAGCCGGAAAGGCCTGTTCTTCTCTGCGGGTCCCTTTATCTATTGGACGGAGCAAGGACCTTCCTTTTAAAGCAAAAAACTTTCTCTTAGCGCCTTTTTTGGGAACCGATGAAAAAAGCGCAAAAAAAAAGCCGGCTGCGCCGGCAAAATTACCGGCGATAAAGCCGGTAGAGGCCGGTGACAATTCCAAGAATCCGGCATTCTTTTACGAGAATCGGCTCCATGGACGCATTTTCCGGCCGAAGCTCCACGTAGCCGTCCCTTTGAAAAAAGGTCTTAACCGTCGCTGAATCGTCGACCAGGGCAACCACTTGATCTCCATTATCCGCATAATCCGCCTTTTTACAAATCAGCTTATCTCCATCGAAGATTCCGGCCTCAATCATCGACTCGCCATGAACCGTGAGGATAAAATACTGGTCATTTCCCTTGGAAAAGAAGGAGGAGGGGAGGGGGATCCTATCTTCGATATAGTCATCGGCGTAGATGGGCTGGCCTGCGGCGACATTGCCATAGACGGGAATATCAAAAATTTCCTCCCGGTGAAAATCGGTATTTTCCAGCCTCCCTTGCGGCCGGGACTTTTCTAATAGAGAAATTTGAGACCCATCTTTTTGAAAGGAAGTCACCTTCAAAGATCGGTAATTGCCCTGATCCATCGAGAGAAAGCCCTGGGAAATAAGCTGGTGGATCTCAGAATGCACCGTCGAAGTGGAAGGAATCGAAAGCTCCCGGCCAATCTCCCGGTAAGAAGGGGCATAGTGGTTTTCCTGGATATATTTTTTGATATAAGCAAAGATGCGCTCCTGCCTAGGGGTCAATGGTTCCATGGATTCCTCCTAAAAGAACAATTATTCTTTTTCTATTATAAGATATTTTTGAAAAAAATTTCAAATTTTGTGTTCAGCGAAGGGGGGAGGGGTATATAAAAAATGTAGCAAATTCGACCGGTATTTTTTATCGGGCCGGTAAGAATGTGGAACTTTGAAGGAGGGAAAAATGAAATTTTATTTCTGTGAACATTGTGGCAATCTTATGGTAAAGTTAAATGACGCAAAACCAGCGCCCGTATGCTGTGGTGAACCCATGAAGGAATTAAAGGCCAATACGGTTGACGCTGCGAAGGAAAAACACGTTCCTCAGATCAAACGCACTGGCAAGGATATCGAAGTCCAGGTCGGTTCCGTTCTCCATCCCATGGAAGAAGATCATTACATTGAATTTATTGGATGCTTACAGGGCAAGAAATTCCAGGTTAAGCTCCTTCAGCCTGGAGACGAACCCAAAGCCTGCTTCACCCTTTGCTGTGAAAATGAACCTGTCCAGGTTTGCGAATTCTGCAATAAGCATGGTCTTTGGGCGGCAGAGGCATAAGGCAGTTTATCGCCTCAAAGCAGAAAACGGATTTTCTGCTTTTTCAAATTGAAATCAAAGGGTTCACAGGCCTCCTGTGGGCCC
>CAMYOR010000034.1 GCA_947278105.1 uncultured Tissierellia bacterium | reverse complement strand
CAGGCTTTGAGAAGGCCGCCGCCGGGCCGGCCAAGCTTTTTACCGGACCCTTTTCGCCATGAAATAGAGAAAACACAGAAAGAAGAGAGGGAAACCATGAAATCCAGTCCATATAAGATGCTGATCGCCGCCATGGCCATGTCACTGATCCTGACCGGCTGCCAATTTGGAAAGAAAGACAAGAAGCCAAAGGATGAAGGCCAGCCCAAAGAAGAAATGAGCGAAGAAGCCAGCTTGGAGGAGGGGAAGAGCGCATCGGAGAAAGATTCGTATTTTGACCGCCTCTATAGCCATATTTGGGAGCAGGCGAAAAAGGCAAAAGAAGGTCCAAAGGATTCGGAAGACAATGATGGGGAGGATGCCCGGAAGAAGGACGAAGAAGGCAATGACAAGGAGCCTCTTCCTGACGATCCCGAAGCGGCCAAGCGGATGGACCAGAGTGAAAAATCCGGGGAAAATTCGGAAGAAGATAAGTCCCAGGAAAATTCCGAGGACAAGGACGATCTTTCCATGGATGATTTAGACCAGGCCCTCTCCGGTCTTTTGGACGAGAAAGAATCCGCGGACGAAAATGAACCCATGGACGAAGAAGGCTTCGCCCAGGTCAATATCGGGGAAAATGACGAAAGAAAAGATCTGATGATCGCCGGAAAGGATGGGAAGACCCAAAAAAGGACCATTCACTTTATTCACATTGACAAGTCCGTCGATGAAGAAGAGACGACCGAGCTGGTCCTGACCGAGGGCCGCAAGGATGTCGAGCTTTACTATTACACCAATGGTCAGGATAATACGGACCTTCGCCATTTTGCCACGGCAAAGCTCGTCCCTTCGTCGATGAGCTTTAATGTCGTTAAGCCGGGGGACCTAGAGAAAAAAGAAGCCGCCGAGGTCTTCCAAAAGAAAATCCCTAAGCTTTTAAGCGCCGTCAAGCATTATCTTACCCAGTCTGACCTTTCCATGTCCCTGGAAGACCTCCATTTTGGAACGGATGAAAACAGTCAGGAAAATAATTAATTCATCCTAGGAAGAGGGCAAAAGTGGAAAATTTAGGGGAGAAAAGCGCTAGAGAGCTGACTATGTTGATCGGATCCAAAGCCCCGGCTCCAGGCGGCGGCGGAGCCTGTGCCCTGGCGGGGGCCCTGGCCGCCTCCCTCGGAGCCATGGTCGGAGTCTATACCCTGGGGAAGAAAAAATACAGGCCAGTGGAGGGGGAGATCCAGGACCTCCTGGAAGAAGCAGAAAAACTGAGGGTCCGGTTTTTGGACCTGATGGATGAGGATGCAGAAAACTTTTTGCCCCTGTCCCGGGCTTACGGAATTCCCAAAGACGATCCGACCCGTGACCAGGTTCTGGAGGAGTGCCTCCGCCAGGCCCTCCAAGCTCCCCTGGAAATTTTTTCCCTGACCTGTGAGACCATCGTCCTCTTAAAGGCGATGGGGGAAAAGGGATCGAAAATCATGGTTTCTGATGCCGCAACCGGGGCCGCCTTGGCCCGGGGGGCCTTAAAAGGAGCGGCGGTGAATATCAAGGTCAATACCCGTCTTCTCAAGGACCGGGCCTATGCGGAAAAGGTTGAGGCGAAGATGGACCGGGACCTTGAAAAATACAGTAAGATGGCAGAGGAAGTTTTTGAGTCCATCTGGAAAACCTATGAATAGGGAAAAGACGATCATAGAGAAAGACATTAAAATGGAAAAGATGAAAGAAATGGGAAAGGTTCTGAGGGGAAAGCCGGTGGCCCAGGACCTTTTGGACCATGCCGCAAAGGAGGCCGGGGCCCTCGGGGAAAGGGGGATCCGGCCTCTCCTTGCCATTGTCCGGGTGGGGGAGAAGGAAGCCGACCTTCGCTATGAAAAAAATGCAGTGAAGACCGCGGAAAAGGCCGGAGTGACCGTCCGAAAGGTCATTTTGGATGAAAATGTTTCTCAGGAAGCCCTGGACCAGACCCTTAGGAGCCTTAACGAAGATCCCCTAGTCCATGGGATTCTCCTCTTAAAGCCCCTGCCCGGCCAGCTGGATGGGGAAAGGGCCAGAAAGCTCCTCTCCCCCCAAAAGGATGTGGACGGCACGACGGACGGGTCCCTGGCGGGCGTTTTTACCGGAAGCGGGGAGGGCTTTTCACCCTGCACCGCCCAGGCGGCCATGGAAATTCTTCGCTTCTATGGGATGGACCCCCGGGGGAAAAATGCCGTGATCATTGGAAGAAGCCTGGTTGTGGGAAGGCCCCTTTCCATGATGCTCCTTTCGGCCAATGCCACCCCGACCCTTTGCCATACCAAAACCCGGGATCTTCCGGAAATTTGCAGGAGGGCCGACATCCTGGTCGCCGCCTCCGGTCAGGGGGAGGCCTACGGCAAGGAATTTGTCCATCCTGGGCAGATCGTCCTTGATGTCGGAATCAACTTTAATGAAAAAACCGGAAAAATCACAGGGGATATGAAATACGAAGAGGTTTTTCCCCTGGTCAAAGCCATTACCCCGGTCCCGGGCGGGGTCGGCGCCGTAACCACGGCGGTCCTTATTTCTCATGTGGTGACGGCGGCGGCAAGACAGGCGGAAAAAAGATGAAGGAGGGCTTCCATGAGCCATGCGGATGAGCTTTTTATTGGCAACTGTAAGGAAATTTTGCAGGGAAATATCACCACCCAGGGACAAAAAGTCCGCCCCCACTGGGAGGACGGAGAAAGCGCCTATACTCTAAAAAAGTTTGGCCTGGTGAACCGCTACGACCTAAGTTCGGAGTTCCCCATCCAAACCCTTCGAAAAATCAACTTTAAGGCCGCAGCCGATGAACTTCTCTGGATCTGGCAAAAAAAATCGAACAATGTCCATGACCTGGGCTCCCATATCTGGGACCAGTGGGCCAATGAGACCGGGTCCATCGGCAAGGCCTATGGCTACCAGCTGGGCGTGAAGCACAAGTATCCAGAAGGAGACTTTGACCAGGTGGACCGGGTCCTCTATGAGCTTAAAAATGAGCCCTATTCCCGGCGGATCCTCACCAATCTCTTTAACTTTGAGGACCTCCATGAGATGGCCCTTTACCCCTGCGCCTATTCCATGACCTTTAATGTCACCGGCAATAAGCTCAATGCCATTTTAAACCAAAGGTCCCAGGATATGCTGGTTGCCAACGCCTGGAACGTGACCCAGTATGCCCTCCTGGTCCATTTAATGGCTCAGGTGAGCGATCTTGTGGCGGGAGAATTCGTCCATGTGATCGCCGATGCCCATATCTACGACCGGCACGTTCCGATCGTGAAGGAGCTGATTGCCCGCCCCGCCTACCCGGCCCCCCGGCTCTGGATCGATCCGGAGATCAAGGATTTTTATGATTTTACCCCCGATTCCTTCCATCTCGAGGGCTATGACCACGGGCCTTTAATCAAAAATATCCCCGTCGCCATCTAAAGGACCATCGGAGCCGTCATCAAGCAGGCCGGCGACCTCCTTTAAATTCAGCTCGAAGGAAATGCCCCGGTCCAGGAACTGAGGCTGGGGAAGGGTATTTTCAATCGCATTTAAGACAAAGCGGCCGGCAAAATCGGCCGCCCGGTAAAGGCTTTTTCCGGCGAAGAGGGCGGCCGTAAGTGCCGAGGCGTAAAGGTCCCCAGTCCCATGGAGGGCATAGGGGAGGTGGCCATTGGTCAGGCTTGCTGTCTGGATCCCCTCTCCGGCAATATAGTTCGTGATTTTTTCATCTTTTAAGATCCCTTTCAGGACGATATATTTCGCGCCCAGTTTTCTCAGGGCGCGAATGATTTTTTTAATATCCCCATCCTCCGGGCTCTGACCGGGATAGGGAAGGCCCGTCAGGATCGAAGCTTCCGTAAGGTTGGGGGTGAGAAGGTCGGCCCCCTGGCAGAGCTTTCGCATGGCATCGCAGAGGGTATCGGTATAGGTAGTGTATTTTTTTCCATTGTCCCCCATCACGGGATCCACAATCCGAAGGGCCCGGGGATAGGTTTCATAGAGCTTTAGAATAATGGAAACCTGGTCCGGGGACCCCAAAAAGCCCGAATAAATTCCATCCAGCTCAACCCCGATCGCCTTCCAGGCCTCCAAATACTTCTCCAAAAATGGGGTCGTATCCAGCATTTCAAAGGGCCGGTAATGGGTGTGGGAGGAAAAAAGGGAGGTCGGCACCGGACAGACATCAATGCCGGCCGCCGAAAGGACCGGAATTGCCACCCCCAAGGAACACTTTCCATAACCGCAAAGATCATGAACCGCAGCAACCCGGGGAATGTATTTTCCCTGCCGCCGGTAGAAATATACTTGATTTGCCTTTTTCATAGGGCCCTTCCTCGAATCATCCTTATCTATCCTTAATACCAAACATCCAGAACTGATCTTACCATGAACAAGGCCCCTTTGGGGAGGGGGAGGTTTTTCAATAAAAATCATTTGCTTTTAGCAAAATCATCTTGTGCCCTTGGGCAATATTATATAAAATGATGTTAGATTAAGCTAACACAAAAGCAAAAAAAGCCGAAAAATCAGGATCTTTGCAGAAAGGAGAGCCCCTTGCCAGACCAATATATCATCCTTCACTCCGCCCCGACTTTAGCCGGTTTAAAGACCGGGAACCTTTTTTCCTTTGAGTCCTCCAGCCAGGAGGAAGCCTGCCGGGAAATCAGGGCTCTTAATAAAATGCTGAGCCGAAAAGGACTACGGGCCGTGCCCGTAAAAAAGAAAGACCGCTGGACCCTTCTTTACCTCTACCGGCCCCAGTATCTGGAAAGGGACCTTCACCATCCCTTGGCTGAAAAAATCCTAAAAAACCGGGGCTATTCCTGCATAAATTCCAATCACTGTCTGATTGAGCTGATCCTCCGCCTTTCGAAGGGAAGGGAATTTCCTCACGAGATTGGCCTTTTTCTGGGTTATCCTCCGGAAGATGTCCAGGAGTTTATCCGCCATCCCTGCAACGGCGTTCAGTGTACCGGCTGCTGGAAAGCGTTCAAGAATCAGGAAAAAGCTCAAGAAACCTTTCAAAAATTTCAGCGATGCACTAAGATTTATCAAAAGGCATACAAAGAGGGCAAGACGCTGACAGATCTTGCCGTAAAAAGCGAAGGGAACTGATCAAAAAACCTGCATATTCCCGCCAAACAAAATCATTAAAGGCTCCGAAAACCTTCCGAGTGCCTTCTTAAAAAAGTCTGCTGGTCGGTGACATCCGTCAAAGATCCCCATTTTTCATATTCATCGCGTGTAAGTCCCAGCGCCTTCGCCTGGGCATTTCTTAAAAACTGGAACCAGTCCTCTGCGGTCCTTAAATCCTTAGTTTGATCCGTCATAATCCTTTTCTCCTTCTTTCCCGTCCGCCCCCCGACCCCGAGGGCGGGGCCGGGGGCGGGCTTCCTTTGTATAATTCCGGAGAATCGCTTCTGATCCTGACTAATCGACGTTTTCAAGCTTTAGTCAGGAGGAAGTAACCCTGCCTACACGACGTTTTTGGCATTTGGTCAGGAGCAGAGCATGATTTTCCTTTAAAATTATGTCACAAAATACGCCCTCGACCCTGACTAATCTGCCTTTTGGGGCTTTAGTTAGGAGACGATGACCCTGCCTAAATGACGTTTTCGGGCTTTGGTCAGGGAAGAGGGACGATTTTCCTTTGAAATTATGTCACAAAATACACTCCCGACCCTGACTAATCGGTCTTCTCGGTCTTTAGTCAGGAGGCGGTGATCCTGCCTAAATGGCATTTTCAGGCTTTGGTCAGGATCGGGGGCAATTTTTCGTTAACTTTATGTCAAACAATACGCCCTCGACCCTGACTATTTGATGTTTTCGAGCTTTAGTCAGGAGACGATGACCCTGCCTAAATGACGTTTTCGGGTTTTGGTCAGGGATGAGGGGGCAAAGCCTGGATAGCGAAGGGTCAGAGCTGTCCCGGCCATAGGCTGGGAAGGAGTTGTATCGCACAGAGCCTGGCGGGGACCCGACCTGACCTCGGTCAAGTTCCGCCTGGCCGGACCATGGTCCGGCCAGGTCATTTCCTCTCTATCATAACCCAATGAGAGGACCTGCTCAAGAAACCTTAGCTCACATACTTGGCCTTTTTCTCGGATGCTTCCTTATACAGGCGGATGAGCCGGGCGGCCGACGAGTTCTCAGCCGTCTTTTCCACCCTCAGGGTCAGCTTCCCGCCCCCATTAATAAAACCCGAGAGTACCACATCACCCTCTTTCACCTCCCGAGGCAGGGATTCTCCGGTCAGGGCAGAAGTATCCATGGCATGGCCATGGAAAAGATCTTCCGCCGCCTCCTTCATCACGTCCGCCCCGGCCACAAGCCAGGCAAGGATATAAAGAACGCTGGCCATAAGTTCGTTTTTTAAACCGTACCGCAGGAAAAATCCAATGACGACAAGAATCCCGCTGGCCTTGGTCCGAAAAACCTCATCCTTCCATTTTTCCATTTTCTTCTCCTTCAGAACTCTTATTTCCCTTCATTGGATCCTTCTCTTCTTCGAAGGAACCGATTTGTTCGGCCAGGTGATCCGTCCCCATCTTCATAATCAGCTCCACATGGAGGTCCGAGATCCGGTAATAAACAAATTTCCCCTTCCGCCGGGTTCGGACCAGGTCATGGGCCTTCAAGGTCTTGAGCTGGTGGGAAACTGCGGAGGGGCCCACGCCGGGGCAGCAGCCAGTTTCCGCGGCATGGCCGGCGCGGGGTCTTCGGCATAGCCATTGGCGGCGTCTGCGGCATGGCCATTGCAAAACCAGCGGGACGCTGGCTTCTGCGGCACGGATAGCGCGGGGCCGGCGGGACGCTGGCTTCAGCGGCAGGGCCGGCGCGGGGTCTTCGGCATAGCCATTGGCAACTTCTGCGGCATAACCAGGCGACAGCCTCCACCACACAAGCGAACGATTGAACAAATGTTCATACATTGAAATCATTATCTGCCCTCATAAGGCCCCTGTCAACGGACTTTTTTAACATGGTATAATCAAAAAAAAACAAAGGGGGAACCTATGCGCGCAGTCATTCAGTGTGTTCGTCAAGCCAAAGTAACCGTGGACAATGAAATCATTGGCCAAATTGGTCCTGGTTATTTGATTTTTCTGGGCGTGGGCCAGGAAGATACCGAAGAAGAGGTCGAAAAGCTCTGGTCCAAGATCTTTAAACTTCGAATTTTACCCGATGAAAATGGAAAAACGAATCTCAGTTTAAGCCAGGTCGGGGGAAATGCCCTGATTATTTCCCAGTTTACCCTCTTTGCCGATTGCAGAAAGGGCAACCGTCCCAATTTTCTCTCCGCTGCCTCTCCGGAGAAGGGGGAGGACCTTTATGAAAAATTTCTGACCCGGGCGAGGGAAGACCTCCCCGACCTGGCCCATGGAAGCTTCGGGGCCAATATGGACGTAGAATTGGTTAATCAAGGCCCCTTCACTTTATTTTTAGATACCGACCACCTGCAAAGGTAGGGTGAAGAGAGCAAACCCTTGTTCCGCCAAGAGGGGCCTGGCCGGGGCGGGGGGCGGCTAAAACCGCTTTGCCTCCGGCAAAGCCTTGTTTCAAAAGGAGCCGCCCCCCGGCCCTGGGGCCGGGGGGCGGCGTTCCTTCCTAGGCTTTTTCCCCACTCCACCCCAAATGCCGAAAAGTGCCATTTAGGGTGGAATTCCATTCCACCCTAAACCCATAAAAACGCTGATTGGGGTGGAGCGGGGGAGAGTTTATGTTGGGCGAACGGATGAAATGCGTTAAAAATTTAACAAAAATACCGCCCCACTCCACCCCAACCCCCAAAAAGTGCTATTTAGGGTGGAATTTCATTCCACCCTAAACCTATAAAAACGCCATTTGGGGTGGAGGAAAAGACGAAATTTCGTTAAATATTTATCAAAAACCTTGTTCAACTCCACCCTAAACCCTGAAAAGTGCCATTTAGGGTGGAATCCCCATTCCACCCAAAACCCAAGAAAACGCCATTTGGGGTGGAATAAAAGTAGAACTTCGTCAAAAATTTATCAAAGAATCGCCTTTTATTCCACCCCAAATCGCGAAAAGTGCCATTTGGGGTGGAACCCTCATTCCGCCCTAAATCCCTGAAAACGCCGATTGGGGTGGAGTGGAGGTGTTCCCTGAAATTTTACATAGGAAGTCCCCGCCGTCCCCTCCGCGTCCCCGCCTGCGGCGGGCGCGCCTCCCGCCGCTGTCCCCGCCGCCCCCGTAGCCATTGGCTCAACTTCGCTCCGCCGCCCAGGCCCCTGTGGGGCCTGGGCTAAGCCCTGTCTCTTATACACATCTGACGCTGCCGACGAATAGAGAGGTGTAG
>CAMYOR010000033.1 GCA_947278105.1 uncultured Tissierellia bacterium | reverse complement strand
TACACCTCTCTATTCGTCGGCAGCGTCAGATGTGTATAAGAGACAGGGGGAAAGGAGTGAAAATCCTCAGGACTTTGAACTCCGGTCTTATCCAGGGCCTGGACCAAGCGAAAGGCCAGATCATCCATAAGATGAACCGATCCGGAATAGACATCAATGACGATGTTATATCCATGGCTTTGAAAACAGTGGATCATAATTCCTCTTTCTATTCGTTATCATTTTATACTGTTCGTAAGGGGAAAACGGCATAGAAAAAGGCCGCTCCAAAGAGCGGCCCTTTAATTGCGTAAATTTATTTATCAGATTTCTCACAGTTCTGATTGGCAACGCCGCAGGAAGTTTTGCAGGCAGACTGGCAGGAAGTCATGCATTCGCCGCAGCCGCCGTCCTTTAAAGACTTCTTTAAATTCCGTGTTTTCAAGCTGATAATATGTTTCATAAGCCCCTCCTTTGTTGATAATCTAACCTTTTATTCATTATATGGGCTTCCAGGAGCTCTGTCAATCCACTCCCAGGACCATGATTTCTTTCGGTAATTTCCCATAGGTGGATTTTATTGGGTTCCCAGAGGCCTCCAGGGCATTAAGAAGTTCAAGGCTATCCTGATCAAAAATTTCTCCCGGGCAGAGAAGAGGAATCCCCGGCGGATAGACCCAGACATATTCACCGGAAATTTTTCCCAGGGCCTGATCGACCGAAAGCATTTTCCCCTTTTTCCGGCTGGCCTCATAGATGGTCATGGCTCTTTTTGGGAGGGGAGGGAAGAGCGGACTTTTTTCCTTTTCTAAAGGGGAAAGGGCCTGATCAATTTCCTTTACCGCCTTCCATAAGTGCTCATAAACCTTTTTTTCATCTCCAACGGTTCCGATGAGGACCAGCTCATCCCCATAGGCCATTTCCGCTTCAAAGCCCTTCTCCCGTAGAGCCTTTTGCAGATCTTTCCCGGAAATGGAAGAGGAAAAAGTCGAAATAAAAATCCGAGTCGGATCATGGAAAAAAACGCCGGAAACCTTGCCCGTTTCCACTATCGAAGGAAAAATCTTTAGGTTTTTCAGGAATTGTGCTTTTTCATCCAAGTCTTCAATCCAGGATTGGAGCTTATTTAGATCCTTTTTCCCATGGGCATTCATGTAAAGGAGACACTGGTCAATGGATGCCAGAAGAAGGTGAGAGGGAGAGGTCGTCTCAAAGATCGAAAGGTTCCAGGCCATCCGCTTTTCATCAACCCGAGAAGAGAGGTGGGCCATGGAGGTAGAAGTTAAAGAGGGTAGGGTTTTGTGGAGGCTTTCGATGGCAATATCAGCCCCCTGGGCCATGGCATCTCTTTTTTCATCCATCCAGTGAAAGTGAGCGCCCTGCGCCTGATCGACCATCAAATATCCACCTTTATTATGGATTATTTTAGCAATCGTTTCGATGTCGGAGCCAATTCCTTCATAGGTCGGAGAGGTCAGAATTGCCCCCTTGATTTGAGGATGGAGGGTCAAAAGCTCTTCGATTTTATTAGGATTATAAGACCCGTAAACGCCAAAAGACTCGACCTTTTCAGGAAGAAGATAATAGGGCGTGAGATTAAAAAGCTCCAGGGCGTGGTAAACAGACTGATGGCAATTTCTCCCGACGAGGACGGCATCGCCATCGTCAAATAAGGTCCGAATGCCTGCAAGGTTTCCTCCGGTCGAACCATTGACCATATAAAAAGACTTCTTAGCGCCAAAGGCCCGAGCCAGCTCTTCCTGATGACGAAGGAGGGTCCCCTCGGGCTGGTGGAGATCCGCCATCCCCAGGCTTTCTGTCATATCGATCCCATAAGGCAAGCGATTTCCAAATTTTTTGGTATTTCTTTTGTGTCCCGGCATATGAAAGGGATAGATTTTTGACCTGGAATAAGCTTCCATCGAAGAGAGCAGACTTCCATAGTCTTTTTCAGGGTCCCAGGCGGAGGCCCGGGGATTTTCTTGTTTTCCTTTTTTCAAAGAATCATCACTCCCTTTCTTCTTAAAGAAGTTTGAGGGCCCGGCTTTTGCGGACCCGCTTTTTCACTGATCTATTATCCCATCTTGAGCCCTCTTTGAAAAGAAAGACCCAAGAGAAGGCGATTGGACGGAAAATTTCAAGAAACCGACAATATTTTGTACAATAAATTTAAGAAAGTTTTAAAAATTCAAATTTTCGCCTTTTTTTGTTTTAAGATTCAAGAAGGATCGGAAAAAGAATCGGCAGAAAAAGGGAAAGCCTTGGGGAAAGGAGAAGAGATGTCCAATTATGGAAATATGCTGGGCAGTCAAAGCCGGCAGATTTTTAATCGCATGAAAAATTTCTCCTATCACATCGCCGTTACCTTTCTTCAGGATCCGAAAAAGTCGGAAAAAACAGTCATTGATACCATGACGAGGCTGGCCCATTATGAAAATTTGGTCCCGGAAGGCTGGGAAGAAGGGAAATACTTCATCGGTCTTTTGACCAGCCATCTTGCCCTGGTTCAGCTCAGAAAGGACCGGGGACGTCTGGACCGGACTGTCTATGAAGATCATTTCACCGATTCTTCTAATTTTTCATTGACCGGGAACCGCATTTATGACCTGGAAAAGGCCGTGGGAACCTTGAACCTTCAAGATCAGATTATCCTTACCTTTAAAGTTTGTTTTGGCCTTTCTGATGAAGACTTGGGGGCCCTTCTCCGCCTTCGTCCATCGGCTGTTTCCAGAAGGGTAAGCAAATCCCTTTTTGTCCTGAATCAGCGGGTTCCACGAACGGACCGAAGACCTTACTTACCCGAAGATCCGGCGATCCACCAGGCTATTTTCTTTAAACTCAAGGAGCAGATCAACCGTATCGAAGCCCTGTCCAATTTAAATAAACACTCCTTTTCTCAAGGCTTTGAGAGAAGAGCAATGCAGTCGATCGCTTCCGGAAAATCAGGATCTTTTTTTGATCACTTTTTTGGTTTTTTTACCAATAAGAGGACCTCTGTTTATGCTATTGGAATGAGTATTTTCCTTCTTCTTGTTTTCGTAGCCATCATGGGAGGGAAGGAACCGGGAAGCCAAAAGGCGGAGCTGATGAATCAGACGGAAAGGGAAGAAAAGGCGGAAAAACCACAGGCGATGGAGAAAAGATCTCTTCCGCTCGGATATTACGCCATTTATGATACGACGGTTCTTTTTGTGGACCCCGATTCCTGTAAAGTTTATGAAGCCCTCCAGGGCGGAGAAGTCAAAGAACTTTTCAATTTGAAGGAGCCGGTGAAGGAGAACGGACGAATCATGCACGTGGGAAAAGCCGATGAGATTGTGTATGTAGCCTTTGCAAATGGAAAAGGCGGGTCCATTCAAGGCCAGCCTGCGGAATTTAATCTAACTCCATATTGGGAAGCCGCCTGGTTTCGCGGGACAAAAAAACTCAATGAGGAAGAAAAAAGAGAAGTGATTGTAGGAAATATTACCTATCAGTTCATGGAAGAAGAAAAAGAATGATCCCTCACAATTTCTTCTCCTTCTTTATCCATCAGAACTTCCTGAATAATAAAGCGCGGGCGACGCTTGCTTTCAAGATAAATCTTTCCCGTATATTCTCCCACTAAGCCGATTCCCATAAATAGCATCCCCCCCAGGAGCCAGATCGAGGAAAGAATAAGGCCTAGACCGGTGGACCTTTTCATGGCATAGCGGATCCAGCTGATGACAAGAAAAATCAGGGAAGGAATCGAGAGAAAAAGACCTAGGAAAAAAAGTCCGGCCAGGGGTTTAACGGAAAGAGAAGTGATCCCGTCCATGGCCAGGTGAATCATTTTTTTAAGAGGATATTTGCTCTCTCCCGCCGCCCTTTCATTTCTCACATATTCTACTTGGGCAGTGGGAAAGCCAACCATGGGCACCAGGCCCCTTAAAAAGAGATTGACCTCATCAAATTGAGCAAGGGATAAGAGTGCCCTTTTAGAGAGCAGACGATAGTCGGCATGGTTGTAGATAATTTCTCCCCCCAGCTTTTGGAGAATTTTATAATAAGATTCTGCCGTAAATCGCTTAAAAAACCGGTCCTTGGATCGGTCTTTTCGGACCCCGTAAACGACATCTTTTCCTTGAAGATAGGCATCAACCATCTGGACGATGGCCTCCGGATCATCTTGAAGGTCGGCATCCATGCTGATAATACAGTCTGCGTGGGGAAGGGCCGTCATCAATCCTGCCAGAAGAGCATTTTGATGGCCCCGGTTTCGGCTCAAAGAAACCCCTAGAAAGAGTGGATTTTCCTTATGAAGGGCCTGGATCATCGGCCAGGTCTGGTCCCTTGAACCATCATTGACGAAGAGGCACCGGCTTTTTTCATGAATTTTTCCCTGAGAGATCATGGCTGATAGCAGGCTTTCGATCCTTCCGGCCGTCAGAGGAAGGACCTTTTCTTCATTATAGGAGGGGATGACCAAATAGAGGATTGGCTTTTCTCGCATAGGATCCATTATCCTTTCTAAAACCGCAAACTGCGGCGGCGCTAAAATATCCATTAAGTCACTCAATTATAGCAAAGACAAAGCTTACCAGCCAGAAGACATTTGCATGAAAATAAAATTTGCGTAAAAGGGAGGAATCCTGTAAAATAAAGACCACATTCTAGGAGGTGTCTTTGGGCCTTCCCCGTGTGCGGTAGTAGCTCAGTTGGTAGAGCATCAGCTTCCCAAGCTGAGGGTCGCGAGTTCGAGTCTCGTCTGCCGCTTTGGTAGATTTTCAGGATGGCGACATAGCCAAGTGGTAAGGCCAAGGTCTGCAAAACCTTTATCCTCAGTTCGAGTCTGAGTGTCGCCTCTGATCCTGCCTGTTTCCCAGGAAACGGGCAGGATATTTTTTTGATTTTTCTTCACGGCCGCCGCCGGCAAAGTCCAAAAGGTCCCCGGGAAAATGCTATAATGACAACAAAGCAAGGGATGCTTATCGAATGAGATGAGGAGGGAAAAAGATGGAAGCGCAAATAAAAAATTTTGGGATTGATCAGTTCAACCGACAGACTATGCAAGAGCGTTTGCCCAAACCCGTTTATCAGGCTTACATCGCCTCCATGCATAACGAAGGGGTCATCAACCGAGAGACTGCGGACTCCATTGCTCATGCCATGAAAATTTGGGCCATGGAAAGGGGAGCGACCCATTTTTGCCATTGGTTTCAGCCATTGAGCGGGAAAACGGCGGAAAAGCACGTTGCCTTTCTTCAGCCCGATTCTTCGGGCCAGCCCATCACCCGGCTTTCCGGAAAAGCTTTAATTAAGGGAGAAACGGACGGGTCCTCCTTTCCGACTGGGGGCCTTCGTGATATTTTTGAAGCCCGAGGATATACCTTCTGGGATACTTCCTCCTATGCCTATGTCCGGGGCCATGTATTATATATTCCCAGCGTCTTTATGTCCTATTCCGGAGATAAGCTCGATATGAAGCTTCCTCTTTTAACGGCAAAGCAGGCTCTTTCCACCCAGGCCACTCGGGTTTTGCATCTTTTAGGCCGAAAAGAGATCCGCTATGTGGAACCCATGCTGGGTCTGGAGCAGGAATACTTTTTGGTCAATCGGGAAGAAGCCATGAAAAGACCGGATCTTCTCTACTGCGGACGAGCCCTTTTTTCTGCCGATATGCCTAAGGGAGGAAAATATCAAGACACCTATTTCGATCATGTCAGCGAAGAGGTTTCGGCTTTCATGAGGGAAGTGAATGACGAGTGCTGGAAACTGGGGATCTATGCTTCCATTGAACATGGGGAGGCAGCGCCCGGTCAGTACGAATTTTCTTCCATCTATACCGATGCCATTACGACGATTGATCAGAACCTTTTAGTCATGGATATTCTTCAAAGGGTCGCCGAACGATGCGGCCTTCTTTGCCTGCTCCATGAAAAGCCCTTTGGCGGTATGAACGGGTCTGGAAAACATAACAATCTTTCCCTCGTAGACTCTGAGGGGGATAACCTTTTTGATCCCGGAGATGATACGATCCCTAATGATCCGATTTTCATTCTCTTTATTGCGGCTTTTATTGAAGCCATTGACCGTTATCCGGCCCTCCTTCGGATGGCCTGTTCGGATGAAGGCAATGATCACCGGTTGGGGGCGGACGAAGCTCCCCCGGCCATCCTTTCAATCTACTTAGGGGAGCCTCTTCATCATCTTTTTGCCGAACTCGCCAAAACTACGAAAATCACCCGAGTTCAGTTAAACGAATTAATCGAACCGGTCGTCAACCTCTCCGACCTAAGCATTGAAGCGGCAGACCGGAACCGGACCTCTCCGATCTGTTTTACCGGAAATAAATTTGAATTCCGGATGCTGGGTTCTTCCCTAAATGCTTCTGCTTTAAACACCTTCCTCTTCGCCGCAATCGCGGAGTCCCTGGAGGGGATTGCAGATAAGCTGGAATCCTACGGCCCTCTCGGTCCTGAGGGCATCCGCTCTGCGATTGTTGAAATTGGCCATGCCATTCTCCGCGATCACGACAAGATTCTATTCACCGGTGACGGCTATTCAGGAACCTGGACCGAAGAAGCCCAAAGAAGGGGCCTTCCCAACATCAGTTCCTATCTCGATACCCTAGATGTGCTGGAGGATCCCCGAACCATTCATTTAACGGAGCATTTTAATGTCCTCAGTCAGGACGAGCTTCTTGCCCGAAAGGCCGTTTTAATCCGTCAGTTTGTCCATTCCGTAAAGACTCAGGGCCGGATCATCACCCGGATGGCCCAGGAAGGGATTTATCCAGCCTTGCTCCGATATCAGAAGCTACTGGACCAGGTCGCCCAGGGAGGAAGAAGCGAGTCGGCCAAGAGGCGGGCCCAGCGCAATGCCGAGTTTTTAGATTCCCTGGATAAAATGACCATCGACCTCAATGACCTTATTAACCGTATTATTCAGGAAGAGAACGAGGAAAAAGTGGCTCATGCCATGCAAAAGGACCTGGTTTCGGCCATGGAAAGGCTTCGCGACCTCTGCAATGAAATTGAGCTCTATACTCCTTATGACCTCTTCCCCTATCCCTCCCAGGATCAGCTGGTGATCCAGTAGAAAGGTGAACCATGACAGATTTGACCAACCCATCCATTCTTCCCGGCTTTATGGAACTACTTCCGGAAGACCAAGTTCTTTTTGACCAGATGAAAATGACCATTGAAGAAAATTTTGCCCTTTACGGCTTTTGGCCCCTGGACACACCGGCCATTGAAAAGCTTGAAATCCTTCTTGCCAAGGGCGGGGGAGAGACTTCAAAGCAGATTTATCGGATTGAAAAGGGAGATCATTCCAAGGATCAGGCCCTGCGCTTCGACCTTACAGTTCCTTTGGCAAGGTACGTGGCTCAATACAGCCAGGACCTTTCATTTCCCTTCCGCCGTTATCAGATTGCGAAGGTTTACCGGGGGGAGCGAAGCCAGAAGGGCAGGTACCGGGAATTTTACCAATGCGATATTGATATCGTCGGAAAGGACCAGCTCTCCTTGATCAACGATGCGGAAATTCCTTCCGTCATTGACAAGATTTTCCAAAAATTTTCTCTGGCTCAGCCCGTTTTTCATATCAACCACCGGGGCCTTTTAAATGGCTTTTTTGCTTCCATCGGAATTGAAGATTCCACGGAAGTCTTGAGGGCCGTGGATAAGCTGGCCAAGATTGGCCCCGAAGGGGTCCAGGCCCTTCTCGAAGAAGGAGGTCTTTCTTCGGATCAGATTCAAAAGATTTTTTCCTTCTTAAAGATTTCAGGGACCAACAAAGAAAAGCTAAACCGGCTTTTTGAGCGGGCCAGGGGAGAAAATGCCAATTCGCAGTTTCTTCAGGGTCTTGAGGACCTTTCAAAGGTTTATGACCATATGATTTCCTTTGGCATCGGTGAGGATCGGATTGAAATTGACCTTTCGATAACCCGGGGACTGGATTATTACACGGGGATGGTCTATGAGACCTTTCTTAGGGGTTATGAAGAAATCGGGTCCATCTGTTCCGGGGGCAGATATGACAATCTTGCCTCCAATTTCACCCGGGAAAAGCTCCCCGGGGTGGGCCTTTCAATCGGCCTGACCCGCCTTTTCTACCAGCTTCGCTCTGCCAATCTCATTGAGCCGAAAAAAGGGGATTACCTTAAAGCCCTGGTCATTCCCATGGGCGAGGAAGATCTTTCCTATGCCATTGAGACGGTGAATCACCTCCGTCAATCGGGCCTGATCTCTCAGCTTTACGGGGAAAAAGGAAAGATGAAAAAGAAGTTTTCCTATGCCGATTCGGTGGGCGCCCGCTTCGCGCTGATTCTCGGAGAGAGCGAAAGGATCGAGCAAAAGGTTTCTCTAAAGGATCTTTCCACAGGCGAACAAAAGACCCTGACTTTAGAAGAAGCCATTGACACAATAAAGAAGAATTCGGACGATTAAGATTTCCATATTTTCAGGAGGAGCAGACCCGGTCAAAGGGCGACCTTTTCC
>CAMYOR010000032.1 GCA_947278105.1 uncultured Tissierellia bacterium | reverse complement strand
ATTTAGAAACAAAGCTTGCGGCTCCCACGGGACGGGCAGCCAAGAAAATGGAACAGTCAACGGGTCTGGAAGCCTTGACCATTCATCGGCTTCTGGGCTATCGTGGGGACGGTGAAAAAAATGCTCAAATCCAGTTTGACGAAACCAATCCCCTTCCCTTTGATGCTGTTGTTGTCGATGAAGCTTCAATGATTGACCTTTCCCTGATGGGCCATCTCATTGCCGCCCTTCGGGATGATGCACGACTGGTTTTGGTGGGGGATGCAGATCAGCTTCCTTCCGTCGGGCCGGGAAAGGTCCTTCAGGATCTCCTTTCCACCGACCTCGTTTGCAGGGTCAAGCTCACTTCCATCTACCGGCAGGGAAAAGGGTCGTTGATTGTGACCAATGCCCACCGGATTAACCAGGGGATGGAACCGGTTTATAACCAAGAATACGGAGACTTTTTTTTCCTCCCCGCAGATAACCCTATGGATACGGCAGATTTGATTGAAGATCTGGTCTGCCGGAGGCTGCCCGGACATTATGGCTTTGATCCTCTGACGGATATTCAGGTCCTTTGTCCGATGAAAAAGGGACCCTGCGGGGTGGAGGCTCTCAATGAGCGCCTGCAAAAGAGCCTGAATCCAAAAAGGGAGGGAAAAAGGGAGCTGATCTTTCGGGGGGAGACCTTCCGAAAGGGAGACAAGGTCATGCAGACCCACAATGACTATGATCTGGAATGGGTGAGCGATCAGGGCCCCGGCCAGGGAGTTTATAATGGCGACGCCGGAATTATCAAAGAGGTCGAAGAAGAGGAAAAAACGCTCGTAGTCTCCTTTGATGGACGGGAAGTCACCTACGATGAGGAAAAACTCCAGGAACTGGACCATTCCTACGCTATCACCGTTCACAAGTCCCAGGGGTCTGAATTTGCCTGCGTCGTCCTTCCTATGGTGGCGGGGATTCCCATTTTACTGACAAGGAATCTGCTCTATACAGCGATCACAAGAGCCCAGAAGGTATGCGTTTTGGCAGGCTCCAGAGAAGTCATCCGTCAGATGGTTTCCAATAACCGGACGGGAAGAAGAAACTCTTCCCTGAAAGAGGCAATTGAAGAAGGAGCGAAGACCTATGACCGATTGGAAGGGGGAGACCTCCTGGAAAACCCTCCCGAAGAAGATTTTGGAAGGGATTCTTTTTGAGGATCCAACCGTTTGCATCCACTGCGGAAGGGCAGGAGCCGGTCCAGACAGCCTTTGCGCCGACTGCCGGGATTTTTTTGACAAAACTTCTTCCCGCCATGTTTTATCCGAGGATCCTTTTTTTGTGGCCTATAGTGCTGGCTTTTATAATAACTTTTTGAAGGAGGCCTTTGCCGCCTATAAATTCCGGGGGAAGAGCTACTGGGCGCCCGCTTTCGAAGGGATGCTGGAAGAATACGTCCACGGCCACCCCCTCCTTTCCCAGGCCCGTTGGATCTCCTATATTCCGATGAGAAGGAGCCGGGAGATCCGAAGAGGATATAATCCCTCCAAGGAAATGGCTTGTTTTGTGAGTAAAAAAGAGGGTATCGTCTTATTGGATTCTCTGCGAAAGGTCCGCAGAACGCTTGAACAGAATAAGCTATCTGGCCGGGCCCGGAGAAAAAATGTGGAAGGCGCCTTTGAAGTAAAAGAAAGGGATGGTCGAATTTCTGGAAAAATCTGGAAAGAAGATCAGGGGAAATGGATCTCTGGCAAGGTCCCCATGGAAAGACTTCAACAGACGAAGGGAATTTTAGTCGACGATTTTTTAACGACAGGAAATACCATGAAGGAAGGCCTGGAGACGCTTTTTGAGGCGGGCATTCCCGCCTGGGGCTTAACCCTGGCGTCCGTCTCTTATCCGAAAGAGGATGAAAAAGAGAAAGGAAGAAGTGATGAAGACTGTATTGGCAGAGCCCTTAACGATTTCAAAAGAGATGGTTGGAAAATTTGAAGAAGCGCTGGGTCAGGGGAAAAATGAATTTATTTCCTATGATACCAAGCCCGCCTCTTTAGAAGAGTGGGAAAAGCGGATGGAGGGAGCTGACCAGGTTATTGTCGCCAACACGAAGCTTCCGGAAGAAGCCGTTCGAAAGGCGAAGACTTTAAAATATATTAATGTCGCCTTTACGGGCGTGGACCATGTCCCGATGGACACCTGCAAAGAGCTGGGAATTCAGGTTTCTAACGCCGCCGGCTATTCGGATGAAGGAGTTGCGGAAGAAGTGATTGGCCTTACCATTGCCCTGCTTCGCCATATGAAAGCGGCTGATCAGGGTATTCGCAAGGGGGCCAAGGCCGCGGACTTTTTAGGAGCGGAAATTGCGGGAAGAACCGTTGGGATCATTGGAACCGGGAAAATTGGAACTCGGGTCGCCCAGCTTTTTAAAGCGATGGGGGCCAGACTGATCGGTTACAACCGGTCTGAACACCAGGCGGTCAAAGACCTGGGTCTGGAATACAAGAGTCTGGAAGAAGTGATGAAGGAGTCGGATATTATCACGGTTCACCTCCCTCAAAATGCCCATACCAAGGACTTTTTAAGTAAGAAAGAGTTTGATCTGATGAAGCCCACGGCGATCCTGATTAACTGCGCCCGGGGCCCCATTGTCAATTCCAAGGACCTGGCTGAAGCTTTAAAGGAAGGAAAACTTGCCGGGGCCGGTGTGGATGTCTTTAATCAAGAGCCTCCTCTGACCGAGGAACCCCTCCTGGATGCCCCGAACACCATCCTCATGCCCCATGTCGCCTATTTCACCCAGGAAGCCATGGAAAAAAGAGCCCAAATTGTTTTAGAAAATGCTATTGATTATCTGGAAGGCCGACCGGTAAAAACCCGGATGATCTAATCTTTGAACTCGTTCAGGAAGAGGGGCGGACTCAAAAGCTCTAAAAAACAAGAAAAAGGACCGTCAAGCGGTTCTCACCGGACGAATTTTTATGGTTTTAAAGTTAAGAGGTAGAGGCAAAGATGAGCTTCCTATTTTTGCTCGAGGGGGAGTAGAGGCTAAATTGGTTTTTTCATTTTTGCTCGAGAGTAGGTAGAGGCAGGCGCTAAGTCGCAGCTTTTGTCTCTACCAAATTTGCCAATTTTCCTATCCTTTTTTAAACCCCGATAGAGGTAAAAAAATGAACTAAAAATTTGCCTCTACTAGGCTTAGAGGGGAATTTACCTTTAACGAATTTGCCTCTCCAAAAATGGAGAGGCAAATTCGTTTTTTCTGCGCCCGCCTCTACTACTCGTGGAGCAAAATTTGCTTTTGGCGTATTGCCTCTACACCCCCTCGAGCAAAATTCGATTATGACTTTTTGCCTTTACCAAAGTCGATGGCTCACCCATAAAGTTGGCGTCCGGGCGCCAGGCCACCGCAGGAAGGTCAGCTCCAGCGGGGGCAAAGCGGCCTTAGCCGGGCTTCTGGGTCGGCCCCTATTTTTTAGGAAGGGATCATCATTTTGTCCCTGGATTAAATCTCGGCTTTCGAAAAAAGGCCGAGGTTTTTTATCTTTATCGAAGTCGACAATCCTCTTTGTTTATTCCAACATGTTCTTTCTTACAGGCTTCCGATATGATTTTTCATAAGAAATAAAGAGGAATCATTCAGAGCCGTTTTCCGAGGCAAGAAGAAAATTATTTCAATCCTCTTTCCGAAAAGCGCGATGATCTGAATGCACTTAAAAAATTTTAGGAGGCCATCATGATTGGAAAAAAGGTTGTTTTAAGAATGCGCATGGGAGCAGCAGATGCCCATTATGCAGGAGATTTAGTAAATGGTTCTCATATTCTTGATGTCTTTGGGGATGTTGGCACAGAGCTTTGTATTCGCCAGGATGGGGATGAGAGTTTATTTGTGGGCTATGAAAAGGTAGAGTTTACAGCGCCGGTTTATGCGGGGGACTTCGTCGAATACAGCGGCTGGATTGAAAAGAGAGGGAACACTTCCAGAACCTGCCATTTTGAAGCCTATAAGTACATAGAACTTACTCGGGATCCCAAGGATGCGATTTCCGCCGCTCGGGTTTTAAAAGAACCGGTCTTGGTCGGAAGAGCCATCGGAACTTTAGTGGTGAAAAAAGAATTCCAGAGAGGGGTAGAGGACCCGGATTTTGAATAAGCCTTGCCATTCGTCACGTTTTAATCAGCAGGGATTTCAGAGGGAGGATGCGCTTTTTCATCCTCCTTTTCAAATGGGTTTTCTTGTTCTTTTAGAAGAGGGAGGATGGCCCTTCGAGGGAAAGAATCTCTAGGACCAGGGAAGGAGGCGGAGGATGAAAAAAGCATTAGAGGGGATCAAGGTCCTGGACTTAACGGCGGTTTTAAATGGTCCTTTTTGCACGATGATTTTGGCGGATTATGGAGCGGATGTTTTAAAAGTGGAGCCGCCCCAGGGGGAATCGGGCCGGGGCCTTTCACCCATTCTGGAAAAAACGGGGGAAAGCGCCAACCATATCAATTGGAACCGGAACAAGGACAGCATCACCTTAAATTTAAAAAATGAGAAGGCCCGTGAATTATTTTATGGTCTGGTAAAGGAGGCCGATGTCCTGGTCGAAAATTTTAAACCGGGTGTGACAAAAAGACTGGGAATTGACTATGAGACCATAAAAAAAATCAATCCTTCGATTGTTTACGGGTCCGGGTCGGGATTTGGCCAATATGGGCCTTGGGCTCATCGTCCCTGTTATGACGGAGTCGCTCAGGCGGCGGGGGGAATTATCAGCCTGACCGGCTATAAGGATCAGCCGCCTGTAAAGGTGGGAAGCTCCATCGCTGACCATGTCACCGGGATCTATTTAGCGACCGGAATTTTAATCGCTCTTTTTCACCGGGAAAGAACCGGGGAAGGGCAGCAGGTCGACGTTGCCATGGCGGATACCATCTTTTCCATTTTGGAGAGCACCCTGGTCGATTATACCTTTAACGGAAAAATTGCAGAAAGAAAGGGGAATATTGATATGACGATTGCTCCCTTTGATGCCTATGAAAGCAAAAATGGCTATGTGATGATGGGGGTTGGGAGCGATCCTCTTTTCAAAAAAATGTGCCAGGCCCTGGGTCATCCAGAGCTCGCCCAGGATCCCCGCTTCCTTACCAATGATCTGCGCTGCCATCATTACGAACCTGATCTCAAAGAGCTGATCAGCAAGTGGTGTAAGGACAAGACAAAAGAGGAAATTGATGAAATTATGGACCGGGCGGGGGTTCCCTGTTCTCCAGTGATGAATGCAAAGGAGGCTGTGGAAAGCCCGCAAATGAGAGAAAGAGAGATGGTTGTCGAACAATTTCATCCGGCCTTGGGCAAGGTTCGCATTCAGGGCTGCGTGATGAAAATGAGTGAAACTCCGGGCACAATCCGAAAGCCGGCTCCGGACCTGGGCCAGGATAATGCCACTGTTTTTGGGATGAGCCCCAAGGAAGTGGAAGAGTACAAAAAAGAAGGCATATTTTAAACCTTTGCCTTGCCAAGGTCCGGATCCGGGTCCTCTTCTTTTAACAGAATACGCATGGCTACGGCTATATAGAGCTGGACGATTTTATGGATGTCCAGCTCTTTTCCATCCAGAAGGTCGCTGATTTTTTTCAGCCGGTAGTTGACGGTGTTGACATGAACATATTGGGCGGCGGCCGTATCCTGAGCGTTACAGTTATGGTTAAGCCAGCTGACTAAAAAGGCAAATAGGTCGGTGCCTTTAATACGGTCATATTCCTGAATGGAGTTTAATATTTTCCGGACGTAGTCTTCTTTTTGATCCCTTTGAATTTCAAATAACAGATTAAAGAATTCGAGCTCCTGGCCCTGGATCATCGACCATTTTTCTTTGGAGTCCGCCTCCATGATCTGGGCATACAGGGCTTCTTTATAGGCTTTTTGAAGGGAAGAGATCCCATTCCTGCCGGAGCTCAGGGCAATATTTACCTGGATATGGCGGGAACGGCAAAAGGAGAGGCATTCATCCATAAATTTATAAACCTTATCCGGAGAAGTGTCTAAAAACACGAAGATCAAGACATTTTCATCTTCCTTATCAAAAAAATAGATGCGGTTTTTCGGTACCGAGGCGACGAAATTTTCTAACTGAATGAGTGATTTCTGCCATTGATCGGTTTTTCGTATTTGAATTCGGCCGACCTGAACCCTTCTTACCTCGCTGAGCCCATGGGGATAGCCATAAATTCCCTCATCGATATTTTCGCCTCCCAAAACTTTTTCCCAGTATTTTTTAGAGGCATGGTTGCGGTTATGACGGATGATCGCTTCAACAATTTGAAAATTGACCCTTCCCACGGACTGCCTCCAGGGAAAAACAAAAAGGGGAAAATCATGCGCATTGCAAAAATCCAGGCAGTCTTTTGAAGGAAGGGTGCCCTCTTCATCCAGATTATAGAGGATCCCCGAGGCCTTGGCTTTATAAGAAGCCTGGATGATTTCGAGCAAGGCATTTTGCTGGGAAATGGAATTACTTACGATGATCACTAGCTCTCCCTGGTCGATAAAGGCAGAAGAGAGGATATTATCAATGGAATGAACGGAGGTGACGGGATGGGCAAGGCCCCCTTCTCCGGCAAGGAGCCTTAGCTCTAAGCCGGGATCAATCTCCTCTAAAATCTGTTTGATTTTCATTTTGGGTTCCTTCTTGCTTTCGCTCAAAAAAGTCAGCATTCTTCAGAAAAGAAAGGGTTTGGCTCAAAAAACCAGGGTTTTTCCTGAAACACCGGGGGCGCGCCCTTTAAATTTCTTATCCCAATTGGCGGGCAATCCAAACTCCGGAAGCGGAGGCCTGGGAGAGGGAGTGAGTCACCCCGGACCCATCGCCAATGGCATATAGGCCGGGGACACAGGTTTCGAACCGCTCATCCACCTCCACCAGGGAATTATAGAACTTGACTTCGACGCCATAAAGGAGGGTGTCTTCATTGGCCGTACCCGGAGCCACCTTGTCCAGGGCATAAATCATTTCGATAATATCATCCAGCTGTCTTTTGGGCATGACCAGGGAAAGATCGCCTGGTGTCGCATTTAAGGTGGGCCGGGTAAAGCATTTGAGCATCCGGCGGGAGGAGGACCTTCTTCCCCGGATCAGGTCGCCGAACCGCTGGAGGAGGACCCCGCCGCCCAGCATATTGGACAGGCGAGCGACTGATTCGCCATAGCCATTGGAATCTTTAAAGGGCTTGGTAAAGTGGTTTGAGACTAAAAGGGCAAAGTTAGTATTTTCCGTCTGAAGGGAGGGATCTGCGTAGGAATGGCCGTTCACTGTGATAATTTCATTGGTATTTTCTGTGACGACCTCCCCATAGGGGTTCATACAGAAGGTGCGGACTAGGTCATTGTACTGCTTCGTTTGATAGACAATTTTCGCCTCATAGACCTTATCGGTGATCTCCCGGTAAACCTCGGCAGGAAGCTCCACTCGAACGCCGAGGTCGACTCGGTTGGACTTTAATGGCACATCGAGAGATCCTAAAATTTCGCTCATCCAGGAGGACCCCGACCGCCCACAGGCCAAAACGACCTTTTCGGCCTGGAAGCTTTCCCCTTTTAGGGTTTCCAGCATAAACCCTCCATCGATCTTTTGAAGGCGGGTGATCTGCGTCTCAAAAAGGTAGTCGACGGTATCCTTCGTGTATTCATAAATCGCCTTGAGGATCTGGACGTTTCGGTCCGTGCCAAAGTGGCGGACACGGGCCGAGAGCAGGTGAAGGTCATGCTGAAGGCAGAGGTTGGAAAGGCCCGTATCGGCCGTGGAATAGAGACGGGCAGGAGGATCGCCATGGTCAAAGGAAAGAAGGACCGAATCGACATATTCCATCAGGTCCATGGCCCGGTCGGAGCCAATATAATGGTAAAGCTCGCCTCCGAACTGGTTGGTGAGATTGTATTTTCCATCGGAAAGGGTTCCGGCGCCCCCGAACCCGCACATGATTTTACAATAAGGCTTGCAGTGGATACAGTGATCTACGAGCCCTTCTGTGATCGGGCAGGCCCTTTTTTTGATGGAAGTGCCCTGATCGACAATGAGAACTTTTTTTTGCGTTTTCTTTTTTGTCAGCTCATAGGCGGCGAAAACGCCGGATGCCCCTGCGCCAACAAAGACAAGATCATAAGTTTTCATAGGTCCCTTTCTGTCGGTTGAATCGAAAAATCAACCCGGATCCATCCTTTTTTTTAATTATATCTCAGGGGAGGGGAAAATCTCGAATGACCTTGTTATAATGGGGAATAAGTTAAAAAGATAACTCTTTAATAAGTCTTAAAGCAGCCTTAAAAAGGAGAAAAGGAGAAGAGATGACAAGAGAAAAACTCTTACCGGAGAATTTCAGTCCCTTTGAGCTGGGATATTGCCTGGGAAAAACCAACCTTCTTATCGATCAAATCGATAAGGGGGCAGCGGATCTTCGGGCGATAGCAGAGGAAAGTGGAAGTCAGTATTTCAGGCCCAGCCA
>CAMYOR010000031.1 GCA_947278105.1 uncultured Tissierellia bacterium | reverse complement strand
CTGAAGCAGGGTAATGCCAGGAAGCTTTTGCGTAAACATCCACCTGGTTTTGGTTGATCACTGCAGAGCCACAGACTTTTCCCCGGGATTCTTCCACGTATAAGGTCTTTTTATCCAGGGCTTCCCGGGCGGTTTTTTCCGTAGGATAAACTCCCCGAACCCAGCCGATGGAAGCCTTGCCCTCCTCCTGGTTTTTTAAAATTTTACTGTAAATATTGATAATGGCAGGAAGGTCCGCCTCCTCTGCCAGCCGAAAATGAATAGGTGACTCCATGATTTCTCCTTTCTTTTTCCTGATTATTATACCCAAGGGAGGACATAAAGAAACCACCGGTATGCTCTGGCAGAAAGCATCCGGTGGTTCTTCGGTTGTGGAAATAGAGGAGGAGTGTATGCGCCTGTCTCTGAATGTGTTAGCTAGCGCTTACAAATTAATTATACCGATTTTTAATTCCTTGACAAGTCTTAATGAAAAATTTTTTTATTCAAAAGAAACTTTTTCCTTTCTTATATTAAATAAACCTATTACATAGGGAATCTAGAACCCCACTAAGGAGGCCCTGTTCACGGATGTCTTCAATTTGCAAGATGATTTATTTCTTGACTATCTTTGTACTTTAAAATAAAGTACCTGTACCGGCCAAGCGGGACAAAATAGTCGGCCGAATGGACTACAAAAAATTTTACCCCAATTGGACGGATCCCTAAAGAAAAGAACAATTTTTCTTTCACAGGGGAGCTGTGAATAAGAACTGGAAAAACAAAACCATGGAAAAAGAAATAAAAAAAGAATTAGAAATCGTTAAGGAAAATCCCCTAGGGACAAAGCCTTTGAAACCCCTCCTGCGTTCTTTAGCGATTCCTGCGATGATCGCAAACGTGATCAGTGCGCTCTATAATATTGTCGATCAGATTTTTATCGGTCAAGGGGTGGGAATCCTAGGTAATGCCGCAACTAGTGTGTCCTTTCCCTTAACGACTCTTTGCTTGGCCATCGGACTTATGGTCGGTCTGGGCTCTGCCTCTGGATTTAACTTGGAGCTGGGAAGAGGGAATGAAGAGAAGGCAAAAAAAATCGCTGGGACGGGGGCGGGACTCCTAGTTCTAAGCGGGATCATCCTTTGTATTCTTGTCCGGTCCTTTTTATCTCCCCTCCTGCGCTTTTTTGGAGCAACCGAAAAAATTCTCCCCTATGCTTTTGCCTATGCGGGAATTACCTCATTAGGCATGCCTTTTTTCCTCTTTTCCACCGGGACCAATCCTTTGGTCCGGGCCGACGGGAGTCCGAAGTATTCGATGATTTCCATTATTGCCGGGGCCCTCTTAAATACGCTTCTAGATCCCCTTTTTATCTTTGTTTTCCATTGGGGCATCGCAGGTGCGGCCTGGGCGACGGTGATTAGCCAGATCCTTTCTGCCAGTATGCTGGCCATCTATTTTCGTAATTTTCGCTGTGTTTCTTTTCACCTTTCGGATTTTCTTCCCCGTTGGAAGGAAGCCTTTGAAATTTGCAAGCTGGGTGCCAACTCCTTTATCTTCCAGTTTTCGAATTTGCTGGTCCAGGTCACCCTAAATAATGTTCTTCGAACCTATGGTGAAAAGTCGATCTACGGGGCTGATACACCAATTGCAGTCGCCGGCATTGTCATAAAAATCAGCGTTATTTTCATCGCCCTGATCATTGGCCTGATTAACGGGGCTCAGCCGATTTGCAGTTACAATTATGGAGCGCAAAAGTACAGCCGGGTCCGGAAAACCGTCAGGCTCTTTATGACCGATGCCATCCTGATCTCCCTGGCCTCCTGGGCTCTTTTTGAACTCTTTCCCCACCCGATCATCGACCTTTTTGGCAAAGGCGGAGACAGCCTCTATGATGACTATGCCGTAAAATTTATGCGAACTTTTCTGTTTTGCACCTTTTTAAATGGGATGCAGATCTGTACCTCGACTTTTTTTCCGGCTATCGGAAAAGCGGCCAAGGGAGCGGCGATTTCCTTCTGTAAGCAAATTGTATTTCTGATCCCCCTTCTTATCCTCCTTCCAAAGGTCTTCGGCCTGAATGGAGTTATGTTTGCCCAGCCGGTCACTGACCTTCTTGCCTTCCTCCTGGCTATGGCCCTTTTAAGAGATGAATTAAAGAAAATGCCAAAAAAGGACTTGGAAGAGGATATACGAGGGACTTGTACACTCTTATCTTCCGAAAGCCCTCAATAACCTGTTTTTTAAAAGAGCGAAAAAAGATTGACCAATTATAAAAAAATATTTATAATTATGATTTTTTCTCTCCGATCGGGGTACAAAAATAGAAGGAAGCTTGTATTTTTTGTGGAATAAGGAGGCAGCTATGAGCGACCGTTTTAATGAAATGGTTTCTGATCTCAATAAATATTTGAGACTTCAGGAAACCCCCGTTGGAATTCAGTATTTTGAGAAAAGGGAAGATGCCCAGGCAATTGAAAGAGTTCGGATACCCCGAGGTAAATTCACCTTTTGTCAGGTGATGTGGCAGGCAATTACCTACAATTGGACCATGCTTTTCTTGCCAGAGATGGCTCCGATGCGCTACTGCGCCCAGGTGAACGGGCTTTTAGACCGGAATGAGGAATTTTTCACCGGTGAAATCTTTATGGGCGGCTGGTTTAACGAGCCCGAAAAAGCCCGGGCCCACCACGAGCAGCTGGATCTTTTGGATAAAACCTACCAGGCGGCTGTGATCTCGCCCCTGGCTGCAGGTAAGATTGAACCGGATGTCTGTGTCCTCTACCCAAACACAGCCCAGGCTTTCCTGCTCCTTTCCGGCTATCTGAACATGAATTATGAGAAGATGGAATGTACCTTTGGCGGTGAAACAGCTTGCAGCAACTCCTGGGTTCGGGCCATGGTAACCGGCAAGCCCCAGGTCGCCATCCCCAGTTTCGCCGAACGCAAGTTTGGCGGAGCTAAACCCGATGAAGTGGTCTGTGCGATGTCTGCGGATCAGCTGCAAACAGCGATTGAAGGCTTAAAGCGCCTGCACAAAAATGGTCTCCGTTATCCCATCGCCCAGCATGGGCAAACCTGCGATGCTTCTTCGGGCCTTCCCAAATCCTACTTTGATTTCTAATATAAGGAAGAGAAGCGGTTTGATCCTGTTTTGCAGGATCTTTGATCTAGAAAAAAAGCCCAATCGAATAAAAGGTCCCCGCCCAGACGGAAACGCTGAGCGAGGCTTTTTATTTTGAACTTTTTTCACCCTTCCCCTCTTATTTTAGGTCCAAGCGCATATAGATGGAGGTAGAGATTGGACTATCATTAAAGCGGTCCACGATCATAAAGCCCCTGGTTTTGTATAAGTCCTGAGCCACCTTTAAGAATGGCAGGGTATCTAAAAGAAGAAAATGGTAGCCGATTTCTTTTGCATCCGCGATGATGCGGTCCACCAACATAGCCCCAATCTTTTTTCCCCGAAAATTGTCTTTAACATATAGGCGCTTAAGTTCGCCCTTTTGCTCGTCTATCTTTCGAAGTCCAATGCAGCCGGCCACTTCTCCCTTATAGTAGGCCAGATAGAGGCGGCCGCCGGGCTTCCCATATTTTTCTTCCAGATGCTCCAGTTCATAGGCGTAGTTTTGCATGTCAAGATATTTTTGAAAAAGGGGATTTCCTCTGATCAGCATATCAGTATATTCCGAAAATAAGGCGCCAATTTCTTTTGGATGATTGTAGGCTTCGACAAGTTCAATGCCAGCGCTATTTAACATTTCTTCCATTCTTATCTTCTCCTATTTTCTGATAAGGTTCCCGGTGCCTGCTAAGCGAATGGCCTCGCAGTATTGGACTTTTTTTGAGGATAAAGATCCATTCTTGAATTTTTTGGTCTGCTCTATTAACATTCATGAATAATAGAGAATAAAGGAAAGGAGACCCTCATTTTGCAAAGCAAGCGGAAAATTATTATCGATGCGTTAAAATGCGCATTTCCTTACACCGTCCCCATTTTTTTGGGTTTCTGGTTTATTGGCCTTACCTATGGCATTTATATGCACGTGTCGGGCTTTTCTTTTTGGTATCCTATGGTGATGAGTCTGACCATTTTCGGCGGCAGCTTGGAGTTTGTTACCGTCAGCATGCTGCTTGCCCCCTATGCTCCAGTCCAGGCATTGATAATGACCTTAGTCATTCAGGCCCGGCACCTTTTCTATGGAATTTCCATGCTGGAAAAGTTTAAGGACATGGGCTGGAAAAAACGCTTTCTGATATTTGGCCTGTGTGACGAAACCTTCAGCATCAATTATACCGCTGATATTCCAGAAGGGATTGATCGCGGCTGGTTTTACTTCTTTGTCACCCTGCTTAATTACTTTTACTGGTTTAGCGGAGCCACGACCGGAGGGCTAGTGGGAAATCTTCTTCAGTTCAATACTCAGGGGCTTGACTTTGTCATGACGGCTTTATTTGTTGTAATCTTCACAGAACAATGGCTCAAAGAAAAACGTCATATCTGCGAGTGGGTTGGCCTTGCCGCAAGCGTTGGGTGTCTGTTGGCCTTTGGTCCTGATCATTTCATGATCCCTACCTTGGTCTGTATTTTAATTGGACTTACCGCTTTTCGAAAAGTGCTGGAAAGTGAAATGGAGGGAAAAGAATCATGACAATAACCGAACAGATCATCACCATTTCCATGTGCGTGCTTGGAACGATGCTGACGCGTTTTCTTCCTTTTGCACTTTTTCGTTCGAATCGGCCCACGCCCCCATATGTACAGTATTTAGGAAAAGTTCTGCCCGGTGCCATCTTTGCCATGCTTGTGGTCTATTGCCTGCGAAATGTCACACCTCTTGAGGGAAATCACGGTCTGCCTGAACTCCTTGCAGTTCTTGTCACGGTCGGTCTGCATGTGTGGAAAAGAAGAATGATTTTATCCATTGCAGGCGGTACCATTTGCTATATGCTTCTGGTCCAATTTGTGTTTTAGGGAAGAGGGCGTAAATTGCCGCCCTCCCCTTCCCTTTTCATTTTCCGAACTCACAGAGTTTTACTACTTCAACTCCAATAAATTTTGATCTTTTAAAAAGTCCAAAACCATTTGATTAATTTCGAGCAGGGGCTCTGGGGCTTTGCGCTTGTCCAAACCTCCGTCGATCTTATTGGTAAGCAGGGGAGAAACCAGAGACATATCCGTTAAGCCAAGGTGTCCCACTCCTTGAATATGTTGGTTTACAAAATGAGGATCCCTGGCCTTGATCATTTGTAAATTCAAGGCGTAAGTTGTAATGGTGTCCATTTTTCCCCACAGAGCATCTGAATAGATGTGAAGAATCGGCCTGGGGTAGGTTTCTTCATTAAAGACATACTTACCATCTTTAATTCCTTGAATATCCTTTGCAAAAGGCGCCTCTAATATTACCAAGGCCTGGACATCTTGCGGCCTTTGCCGGCCAATTGCCAGAGCCGCTGCCCCACCCAGAGAATGGCCGGCTAAAATGATCCTTTTCGGATCGATTTTATCTTCATAGGCATTATCCACATTTCCATCCAGAATTTTATCTAAAACAAAATTGATATCCTCGATTCGAGGATCCACCCACCGGTTCAGCTGATCCCAATCCTTTTGTAAGTCCCCCCCTCCCTGGGTGGACATTGCTTCTTTTAAGAAAGCCTGATCCACGAAAATTTTCTTCCCGGAAGAGAGGGTGCAGAAAAAGGAATCATGAGGATGGTCCAGGGAAAAAACAAGACAGCCACGGGAAGCCAACTCATAAAACAAGGTTTCATTAGACCTTCCTACCCCAGAAGCCCCATGAGAAAAGAGAAGAAGAGGATGAGTTCCTTTTTTCATTTTTTCCGGATGGTAGACATGAACCGGGATCTCCCTATCCTTTCCCTCCGTTGCCATGGCCGGAAATTTGGTTTCATGCCGGTAATAGAGCCGATCGACCTGGACTTTTTGCGGCCCGGTAGGTTTTGAAACGGGGAGAAAGGGGAAAAAAATCCGAAAACCTATAAATAGGGCCAGGAAAATTTCAAAAAGGATAGCAAGGGACTTTATCCAGCCTCTGGAAAATTTCCTTTTAGCCGTAAAGAAGATAAGAGAAACTGAAAAAATGAATAGAATCATCCAAATGATCATCTTTACCTCCCTGCCAAAAAACTGGTGATTGCGGTAAGAGAAAAAAGGCCTGCATAGACATTGGGCCCCCTTTCGCCGGTTCAGGGGGCTTTTTCCTCTATCCGATCTGATTTTATCATGAAAGAAAAACTGGCTCTGGGTAAATTTTCTCTTCAAAATGAGCTGCCAAGCCTTACACAATGCACCGCCTGTAATTCCAGAAAAGGCGGCGATCCATCCATTCCTGCGTTCTTAAATGGATAGCGTTGTTATATCTTGAATATGGTGATAAACTCAACTAAACAAAATTTTTGGATGTAATTATGTTTTTAGGTCGGAGCGAAGAATGGTAGTGCTGATCTTCAAATTACAGAAAATATTTGAATTTGGAGGACGGTATGAAACTGAATACAGAGAAAATCACAAAATGTAAAGTTTTCTTCGGAAACGAGCGTGTTCTCTACTGGCGGTGACAGCCCGCGAGCGATCAGCTAATTCGGTGCAATTCCGAAGCCAACAGTCAGGTCTGGAAGGGAGAAGAAGGCTTTCCGGTAGGTTGCCGGATGCTTCTTTTTGCTCGAAATCCGAGAACTGGAGATTTGCATCCGGCGCAGCGATACTCCCATTGGGAGGATGTTGCCGCTGGATGCTTTTTGTTTTGGCGGAATCCTTCCGTTGGGTAATACAAAGACAGGAAAGGATGATGCATCATGGAGAACACACAGAAAACCAGAAGCCCTTTGGAAACAGAGCCGTTATCCAGACTTTTGCTCCGCTACTCTGTTCCGACAACGCTGACCCTCATGGTCAATTATCTCTATAACGTTGTCGATCAGATTTTTATAGGACAAGGTGTGGGGATCACCGGCATGGCAGCGGTCAATATCGCTTTCCCGGTATCCATTTTAGTCAATGCAATCGCCCTGCTACTTGGGGACGGCTGCGCTGCCAATGTCAGCTTGTGTCTGGGGCGTAAAGATCAGGAAACTGCGGATCGAATCTTCGGTCATGCGGTTACTTGGATCGTTACCAGCGGCATTGTCATGGCTTTGGTCTGCCATATTTTTACGCCACAAATTGTAAGACTCTTTGGCTCCACCGACACCGCTTATGAGGAATCGGCTGCTTATCTGCGGTCTATCGCCTATGGCATCCCCTTCCAGCTTATCTGTCCCGCATTTACCGCCATGATACGGGCTGACGGTTCACCAAAGTATACGATGAAATGTATGATGACAGGCGCTGTCATCAATCTGATCCTTGACCCGGTATTTATCTTCGTGTTGAATATGGGCGTTGTGGGCGCCGGTATTGCTACCGTGATCGGAGAGGTCGCGGCCGGTATGCTGTGCCTGCTCTATCTGCGTCGGCTTCAAACTGTCCGTCTCACAAGAGAAGCCCTGCGCCCGACTTGGGTGCTGACGCAGAGGATTCTGAAGCTGGGCTTTCCCAGCCTGCTGACTCAGGCTTTGACCGCTCTGGTGCAAATCGTCCTCAATAACCTGATGCGTGTCTATGGCGCAGCCAGTATTTACGGCGGCGATATTGCCCTGTCCGTGTACGGTATGATGATGAAGGTCTATCAAATCGCACACTCCATGTTTGTTGGCGTATCCTCCGCTATCCAGCCTATCAACGGCTACAATTTCGGGGCAAAGAACTATGGCCGGGTGCGGAAAACCTACCGTATGGCGACGGGGATCGCATTAATCATCTCGGCGCTGTGGTGCCTGATCTATCTACTGTTCCCACGCCAGCTTGCTATGCTCTTTGTCTCCGACAATCCGCTCTATCTGGACTGTGCGTTCCATTGTTTCCGGCTTTATATGATGGCGTTTTTCCTGTACGGCGTACACATGACTACGGCATCTTTCTTTCAGGGCATCGGGAAACCGACCTTTTCACTGCTGATCCCTCTGGTTCGGCAGGGTATCCTATTGATCCCCCTGGCGCTGCTCCTGTCCTATCATTGGGGATTGGACGGCGCACTTTTCGCTGTACCCATCGCAGATGTCCTGACCTGCCTACTGTGCGCCATCATGGCATCTCTGGAGTTTAGCAGATGGAAAAAGTGCGGGTGGTTGGTTGAGCAATAGCACCCTGGCGTATCTTTAATGTTATTCAAAGGAGCTCACTATGTTGGAAAGTATGTATGATAAGAAAATTCTTCTCGTGGACGACGATCAGGGGATATTAACTATGTTAGAGACTCTTCTTGCAAAAGGAAGAATAGGCTCAGATTTGCAATGAATGGTGTAGCGTTGTGTACTTAATATGTCCGCATGAACAACTAAGGATCCATTTTGGTGTTTTTATAAATATAGATAATTATCTCACAAAGCCTTTTATATGTTCACATCCCTGAGAAATAATAGAACGAACATGGTCATCTTT
>CAMYOR010000030.1 GCA_947278105.1 uncultured Tissierellia bacterium | reverse complement strand
CCTCCGGCCAGGCCGAAAAACCTGCTCCCGGAAAGATTGCCTGGGATGACAATTCTCTATACCTGATCACTGACCTTGGAACCATTGATGATAAGGGCTTTAACCAGAGCGCTTATGAGGGTCTGAAGATGTTTGCAGACTCCGTCGGCGTAAAAGCCAATTATCTACGTCCCCAGGCCGAAGGAGACCAGAACTATAAGCAGGCCATCGAACAGGCCATCGCAAAAGGGGCCAAGGTTGTCGTCACTCCGGGATTCCTCTTTGAGAATTCAATCGGCGAAGTCCAATCTGAGCATCCGGAAGTCTACTTTATTGCTGCGGACTTTGAACCCAAGGTTCAGGATGGGGACAAGGTCGATGACCAGGGCAGACCCGTTATGGTCACAAAGATTGACAAGAACACGGTTGCTGTTCTTTACAAAGAACAGGAATCTGGTTATTTAGCAGGCTATGCGGCTGTCAAGGATGGATATAAGAACCTTGGATTTATGGGCGGCTTAGCTGTTCCCGCGGTGATCCGCTATGGATTTGGCTATGTAGCCGGTGCGGATGCTGCGGCAAAAGAACTCAATGAAACAGTCAATGTCAAATATAATTACACCAACTTCTTTGTCCCTCAGCCTGAAATCCAGACCATGGCCGCTTCCTGGTACAACAACGGAACCGAGATCATTTTCTCCTGCGGCGGCGGAATCGTCGATTCGATTTTAAAGGCTGCCAAAGAAAACAAGGGCAAGGTCATCGGTGTTGATGTTGACCAGTATGATCTAGGCGAACAGGTCATCACTTCTGCGATGAAGAACCTGACCGTTGCCGTTAATGACGAAATCAAGGCCATTGATGAAGGCAAATTTGAAGGCGGAAAAACTCTTATTTTTGGGGCTAGTGAAATGGGCGTCCAGCTGCCAGATCATTTCGACCGCTTCCAAAAATTCACCAAGGATGATTACAACGCCCTCTTTGATGCGCTTAAATCTAACAAAGACGGAATGGCCGACGCGATTCCTTCTTCTGTTGAAAACTCCGACCCAGCTTCACTTCAAGACCAGTTTAAGAATGTGAAGATTGAGTTCATTAAATAAAGAATAAAATGAAGACAGATAAACTGAAAGGATGGACATTTTTTTCGTCCATCCTTTTTTAGTCAAAAAAATCTCCCGGCTCTTTGCCGGGAGATTTATCATGCAGGTGAAGGGATTTGAACCCCCACGAGATTGCTCTCACTAGTCCCTGAAACTAGCGCGTCTGCCGTTCCGCCACACCTGCTCAAATTTAAAGACGATAAAAGAATTATAAGGGGGATGAATAGAATTTGCAAGTTTTTTCTTTGCCTTTGTGGGCATTTCATAGAAAATTGATATAATTAAGCTTCAGGGCTGAGAAATTTCAGTAGGGGAAAGAAGCAGAAAATGCAAAAGCAAATGATCAATTCTGAAAATACAGGAAAGCTTTCTGTAATGGAAAGACTCACTTTGGCGACGGCCCTTCAGGCTGGGGAGCTTTTAACCCGCGCCGGGGCAGAAACCTACCGGGTCGAGGATACGGTGGGGCGCATTCTTTCAAATTGTGACCATCTTGAAGTCAATGTCCTTGCCCTTCTGACCGGACTTACCGTAACCTTGCGTCTTCCCGACGGCCAATATCTCACCGCCATAAAAAGAATCCCCAGCCGGGAGACGAACCTCCAAATCCTCATTGAGGTCAATGACATCTCCCGTCATCTCAGCCAGAAAAAGATTACCATGGAAGACGCTTATTATAAGCTCTATCTTCTTTCAAATCGTCCCAGGCGGCACAGGCACTATATTCTTTTAAGCGCTTTCATGGGCACATCTTTTACTTTTATGGTCGGCGGAAACCTTATGGAGGGCCTATTTTCCGGCCTGGGTTCGATGGCAACCTGTATTCTGGATATCTTAGATCCGGACTATATCATGGGCGATTTTCTCCATACTCTGACGAAGGCCTTTTTGGCGAGTTTTCTTATGATCCTTGTATCCAAGGTCTTTAATAATCTTTCTATGAACATGATGATTCTGGGATCGATTATCAAGCTTTTCCCCGGGACGACCTTGACCAACGGGATCCGGGATACCATGAATGGAGATTATTTGACCGGGGCCGGAAACTTTCTTTCCGCAATAACGACTGGCCTGGCACTGGCTCTGGGAACAGGCTTTTCCATGTTTTTAACGGGGGCAAGGATATGACCGCATTATTTGCACAATTAAATCACAGCCTCGTGGCTTGGGAATGCATGGGGGCGGCCATAGGGGTCTATATCTCCACCCGCTATTTCCATGTCAATCGAAAAATTGCGTTTTTTAACATGATTGCCGGTGCCGGATCCTGGTTCATCTATTCTCTTCTTTCCAGCAAGTGGAAATATTTTGGATCTGTTTTTCTGGCCACCATTTTTGTTGCCTTATGGGCCCAATATGGAGCCAGACGTTTTAAGGTTCCGGTTACGCCCATTCTCATTCCCACCCTCTATACCATGGTCCCCGGAATTCCAGTCTACCAGGCGGTCAATGCCTTTATTTCTGACCGGCTTTTTGAAGCGGGCGCCTACGCTTCCAAAGCCATGATGATGGCCTTTGCCGTTGCCCTAGGGATTGGCCTGGTCCAATCTTTGGTGAACTTCCTGCAAAGGACGAAAGAGCGGATAGAAAATGGAAAAAAATTGAAATCCAGGTAAAAAAACCTGGAGATAATAAAGAAAGCAGGTAACCTATGATTCCTTATCGCTATGACACCCAGCTCCTCATTGAAGGAGAAAATCTTGATGAAAATAAGATCAACGATTACTTTGTCCAGAACTTTCAAGGAGACTGCCTCCTTGCAGTCGGAGATGAAAGTCTCATTAAAATTCATTACCATACGAACGAACCCTGGAAGGTGTTAGAATATTGCCGGTCTCTCGGAGAAATTTTTGACATTGTGATTGAAGACATGGACCGCCAGGCCCGGGGACTGAAGGGCTAAGATTTCTCTTCCGGTCCATTTCCTTCAATTTCGTCCACATCCAAACCCGCTAAAGGATTTTTATTAATTCCGTCCCGGACCTGTTCATCTTCGACATGGGTGTAGATCATGGTGGTCTGCACGGAAGCGTGTCCCAGAATCTTTTGAAGGGTTCGGATATCTACCCCTTCTCGGTACATGAGGGTCGCTGCGGTATGGCGGAGCTTGTGGGTGGAATATCGGCGGGGGTCAAAGCCAGCTTTGATTAAAAGTTCATCAATCCGGTGCTGAACCGCCCGGGAAGAGATCCTTTTCTGGCGGGTTGATAGAAAAAGGGCCGGCTCATCCGGGATCCTCGGCCGAACCTTTAAATACTGGTCCAAGGCCTCCTTGCAGGATTCCGTCATATAGACGGTCCTTTCCTTGTTTCCCTTGCCGATCACGGTAAAATGGTCTTCCTTGATCGATGTGATATTCATTCCGCAAAGCTCACTGAGACGGATCCCGGTCGTAAGAAAGGTGATCAGGATTGCCAGGTCCCGAAAGCGGAGAAACCGGCTTTTCTGACCGGCGGCGCACTGAATAAGACTGAGGGCTTCCGGAAGGGTTAGGTAAACAGGATTTCTGTTGGCCCTTTTTGGAGTGGTAAGCTTGTCCGAAGGATTGATTTCAAAGTATTCACCAATATTGACCAGATACTTATAGAAAGAACGAATAGAAGAAGTCTTACGGGCCCTGCGGCTGGCGGAATTCATTTGAGAATCGGCAGAATAGGCCAAGTAGGCATGGAGATCCGTTAACCTTACCCGCTCAAGATCCGAAGCTTCCATATCATCTATGGGCGTTTCCTCCAAAGGAAGCTTTCGGTAGGAGGAGTCCCCAATCCGGTTTCTAATAAAACGCAGAAAATTTGTCAAATCATAGGCGTATTCTTTGACCGTGGAAGGGGATAGGCCTTTTACGATCCTTAGGTAATTTAAAAAATCCTCTAAAAATGGAGGAATTTGATCCACCCGCTTTTTTTCCTGATTTTCTTTCATTTCGTCCTCTTTCCAATTTTCCTGCTTTTACGGCCATTCTACCATAAGGAGGAAAGGAGAAAATATGGGAAATGTTTTCCTCCAGAAAAAGTATGCTCTTTTTTCATTTTTTCTCATTATTTTTGTTAAAATATTGAAAATAAAAGGTTTACAGGGTCTAGGGCCTGTGTTACTATAATTCAGGTTTTTTCGAGAATGAAAGGAAGGATCATGAAGAAGGATATTTTTCAATGGAATCATAAGTCTTCTGAGAGCCTCTCTATTGTCCGTTTTCCCGGTTTCTGCGATGTTCATGTTCATCTTCGCGAACCGGGTTTTTCTTTTAAGGGGACCATTCAAACCGAAACCCTGTCCGGGGCAAGCGGAGGATATACGGCCCTTTGTGCCATGCCGAATTTAAAGCCGGTCCCGGACTCTTTAGATCACCTAAAAGTGGAAGAAGATCTCATTAAAAAAGAGGGCCTGATTCCCGTCTATCCCTATGGCGCCGTTACTCAGGGCCAGGAGGGGAGAGAGCTTTCGGATATTTTCGGCCTGGCCCCCCGGGTCGTAGGCTTTTCCGATGATGGTCATGGAATCCAGGATGAAGCTGTGATGAAAAAGGCTATGGAAAAAATCCAGAAAACCGGCAAGCTTCTGGCCTGTCACTGCGAAGTCAATGCCCTCTCAAAGGACGGATATATTCATGAAGGTCCTTATTCAAGGGCCCATGACCATATCGGGATTCCCAACTCCAGCGAATGGAAGGAAGTCGAAAGAGATATTCGTCTTTCTTTTGATACCGGCTGCCCCCTTCACATCTGCCATGTCTCCACCCGAGAAAGCATTGATCTGATCCGCCAGGCAAAAAAAGACGGAGTGAATGTCAGCTGTGAAACCGCCCCTCATTATCTTTTGCTAGATGAGGGAGACCTCAAGGAGGATGGCCGCTTTAAGATGAATCCTCCCCTGGCATCCCCTGAAGACCGGAAGGCCATGATTGAGGGACTGACGGATGGGACCGTGGATATGATTGTCACGGATCACGCACCCCATAGCCAGGAAGAAAAGGCAAGGGGCCTAGCCAAAAGCCCCTTTGGGATTGTGGGTCTTGAGACAGCTTTTCCTCTCCTATACACCTTTTTTGTAAAAAAAGAGATCCTTTCATTAGAGAAGCTGATCGATCTGATGGTCTATCGGCCCAGGGCCCGGTTTGGCATTCCGCTCGATGATTCCTATAGTATTTTTGATTTGCAAAACCCCTATCGAATTCAAAGTGAAAACTTTCATTCCCTAGGAAAATCGACCCCCTTTGATGGTTGGGAGGTCTACGGGAAATGTTTAAAGACCCTTGTTCGTGGCAAAACCATATATCAGGCAAAAGGGCAGGAAGCCCTATAAAGGATGCGGAGGTAAAAAAATGCCAAAAAGAGAAGACCTACACAAAATATTAATTATCGGATCCGGCCCGATCGTCATCGGTCAGGCGGCGGAATTTGATTATGCGGGAACCCAGGCCTGCCTGGCCCTAAAAGAAGAAGGCTATCAGGTCATTCTTTGTAATTCCAATCCCGCGACGATCATGACGGATACGGCCATTGCTGATAAGGTCTATATGGAACCTCTGACCTTGGAATATATCGCAAAAATTATCCGCTATGAAAGGCCCGATGCTCTTCTTCCCGGCATTGGCGGTCAGACTGGCCTAAATCTTGCTATGAAGCTTGCCCAAAAAGGTGTCCTCCAGGAATGCCAGGTTGAGCTTTTGGGAACCTCCATCTCCAGTATTGAAAAGGCCGAGGACCGGGAGCTTTTTAAAGAAATGTGCGCCTCCATCGGTGAGCCCACGATTCCTTCACAGATCTCCTATAACCTGGAGGAAGCAAAGGATGCCGCCAAAAAAATTGGATATCCTGTCGTTCTAAGACCCGCTTTTACCCTGGGGGGAACCGGGGGCGGCTTTGCCAATACCGAAGAAGAACTATTGACCATCGGAGAAAATGCCTTCCGCCTTTCCCCAGTCCATGAAGTTTTAATTGAAAAGTCGGTCAAGGGATATAAGGAAATCGAATTTGAGGTCATGCGAGATGCCACCGGACACGCTATCACCATCTGCGGGATGGAAAACATTGACCCGGTCGGTGTCCATACAGGAGATTCCGTTGTGACGGCCCCGATTCTTTCCCTTTCTAAAGAAGATGAAAAAATGCTCCAGGACTCTGCAATTCGGATCATCCAGGAACTTAAAATTGCCGGTGGCTGCAATGTGCAGTTTGCCCTTCATCCGACGGAGAGCAAGTACTATTTAATCGAGGTCAACCCCAGAGTTTCTCGGTCTTCCGCCCTGGCCTCCAAGGCTTCCGGTTACCCCATTGCCCGGGTAACGGCAAAAATCGGGGTGGGAATGAGTCTGGAGGAAATCCAGATTTCAAACACCAACGCTAGTTTTGAACCCCGTCTCGATTACATTGTCTGCAAATTTCCCCGTTTTCCCTTTGATAAATTTGGAGAAGGCCAAAATGTTCTCTCCACCCAGATGAAGGCAACCGGGGAGGCCATGGGAATTGGTTCCAATCTTGAGGAGAGCCTCTTAAAGACCATCCGGTCCCTTGAAAACGGCCTTCATCACATCCATAAGAAAAAATTTGATTCCCTTTCCACTGAGCAAATAAAAACCCACCTTTCCACCTTCCGCGATGACTATATTTGTGGGGTTGCAGAGCTTTTCCGCAGGGGTGTTTCTCTGGAAGAAATCCATCGAATCACCATGATTACCCCTTATTTTCTGGAATCCTTCCGCCGGATTGTGCAAATGGAAAATAAGCTCAAAGAGAACAAGGGCAAGCTGGAGACCCTTAAAGAAGCGAAGGTCATGGGATTTTCCGACCTGACAATCGCCGAGCTCTGGGGTCTTCCGGAGCGAGAGGTTTTTGAATTGAGGAAGAAAGAGGGAATCTGGCCGGTCTTTCGGATGGTGGATACCGCTCATACAGGAGGCTACATCCCTTACTTCTATTCTTCTTATACCGGGCAGAATGAGTCCAGAAAATCGGACCGGGAAAAGATTGTGGTTTTAGGAGCCGGCCCCATCCGCATTGGACAGGGGGTCGAATTTGATTACTCCTCTGTCCATGCTGTGCAGACGATCCGCAAGGAGGGCTATGAAGCCATTATCATAAATAACAATCCTGAGACAGTTTCCACGGATTATACGACTGCCGATAAGCTTTATTTCGACCCCCTGACCCCGGAAGACGTGATGAATGTCATGGAGTATGAAAACCCCCGGGGAGCTATTGCTTCCTTGGGCGGCCAGACGGCAATTAATCTTGCTGATCCCCTGAAGGATCGGGGCGTTACCATTATTGGAACCGATACGGATGCCATTGACAAGGCCGAGGACAGGGATCTTTTTGAAAAGCTTTTAGATGAGTTAAAGATTCCAAAACCCGCAGGCATGGCCGTTACAAATATCGAAGACGGGATCCGGGCTGCCAAAGAAATCGGATATCCCGTCCTAGTTCGGCCTTCTTTTGTCCTTGGGGGCCGGGCCATGAGAATTGTCGCCAATGAAGGACAGCTTCGCAAATACCTCCGGGAAGCCGTGGAAGTTGATGCGGATAAGCCCGTTTTAGTGGACCATTACATCCAGGGAAAAGAAGTGGAAGTCGATGCCATCTGTGACGGCCGGGATGTCTTTGTCCCGGGCATTATGGAGCTGGTGGAAAGAACGGGCATCCATTCCGGCGATTCGATCTCTGTCTACCCTACGGTCAATATAAAAGATAAGGTCAAGGGGATCATCCTCCAGTACACCAAGAAACTAGGCCTTAAAATCGGCATCATCGGCCTCTACAACATCCAGTTTATTGTCGACGAGAAGGACCAGGTCTATATCATTGAAGTAAATCCCCGCTCCTCCCGGACCATCCCCTTCCTTTCCAAGGCAACCGGTTATAATCTTGCGGATATTGCCACGGAAGTTATTTTGGGAAAGAGCCTGAAAGAACAGGGATATTTTGACCTCTATCCCCAGGAAAAAAACCGCTACTATGTCAAGGTCCCGGTTTTCTCCTTTAATAAATTCCGGGGCATTGATGTCTACCTCACTCCAGAAATGAAATCGACCGGGGAAGCCATTGGCTACGATGACAAACTCAACCGCGCCTTCTACAAGGCCCTCCAGGCATCTGGAATGAAGCTGAAAAATTATGGGACGGTATTTGCGACGATTGTTGATAAGGATAAGGATGAAGCCCTTCCGCTGATCCGCCGCTTCTATAACCTTGGCTTTAACATTGAGGCCACTTCGGGAACTGCTGCCTTCCTCAAAGAAAATGGTATCCGCACAAGGATTTTAAAAAAGATTTCCGACGGGTCGGATGAAATCCCGAATGCCATCCGCCAGGGCCATATCGCCTATGTAATCAACACCCGGGATATTGAAACCGAGGGGGCCAATTCAGATGGTCAGAAAATCCGCGAATGCGCTTCCTCCAATAATGTCACGATCCTCACCTCCCTGGATACCGTGAAGGTCCTCTTGGACGTATTAGAGGAAACGACCCTGACCATCTCCACAATCAATTCGTAATTAAGAGATAAGGAATAATCATGCAGGAGACCAAACTATTGATTTTGGAAAATTCCAAAATCGCCCGGGATATCTTTAGGCTCAGACTCAAGGGGGATCTTTCCCAGGTCGAAGGGCCAGGAACCTTTGTAAATCTTCAGGTTCCTGGCTTTTTTCTAAGAAGACCCCTTTCTATTTGTGACTGTGAAAAAGAAGAGGGGATTCTGACCCTGATCTACCAGATCGCCGGTCAGGGAACCCTTGCCCTTACTCATTTTTCCCCGGGAAAAAGCCTTCTTGTCCTGACCGGCCTTGGGAGGGGTTTTGACCTATCTCCAGCCGGAGATAATCCTCTTTTAATCGGTGGGGGAGTGGGACTCCCGCCCCTGTACTGGCTGGCAAAGGAGCTTCTCATTCAGGGCAGGCGGGTTCAGGTTCTAATCGGAGCAAAAGATCAGTCTTCCTTATTTTATAAAAATGAATTTCAACAACTGGGCGTGGATTTAAAAATTGCAACGGAAGATGGGTCTTTTGGCACTCAGGGGTTTGTGACAGATCTGATGCCCGGGTCGGCCTATTCTTATCTCTATTCCTGCGGCCCCAATCCCATGCTCAGAGCAGTCCATGAAAAAGCTCTTTGCTCCGGTCAGTATTCTT
>CAMYOR010000029.1 GCA_947278105.1 uncultured Tissierellia bacterium | reverse complement strand
GACCGAATGGGGCTAGACCAGCAACAGAAGAACACATGAGAGAATATTTGAAGCAACAAGAAGAATTAAACAAGATTAAAATCATTGAGCAAGATTCAACAACTCTCGGCCCGAATGGAGCTAGACCAGTAACAGAAGAACACATGAGAGAATATTTGAAGCAACAAGAAGAAACTAGAAAGGCGGCGCCACCTACAGGGGATTCTAGGCTACTTATCATGATAGAGCATATTTGGAATGTGCTAGCGTGACAACTACTTTTCTAGGTTCATACAGAAGCCATAATCTTTGTTTTAACCGTTTTATGACTAAGTCGCCCTCTTTTCAAACAGAAAAACAGATTTTAGGGTCTCTGGATAAAATAAAACAAAAATCGAAACATATATTGTCGGAAAGGAGGTAATGTCACCGCCAATTTTTTCTGGCGGTGACAAAATACCATGCGTAAAAAAATATACTGTTTAATAACCACATTTTTACTTTGCGGTATTGTACTTTCTGCTAGCTCGGGTTTTTCTGAGGTTCAAGCTTCGGGAGCAGAAAAATCTCTTTCTGCAAGTGTTATAAACATGGAGGGAGATGCTCTGCGGGATTATTTAGGTCTCTTTGAAGATAAACTTTTATATATGGAAATGGGCGGTCCTAATAAAAGTGCGGACTACTATTTATATGACTTCGGGAGCGGAAAGCTCTCTAAAGTCGGTTCCGTCAACCACTTTGTAGCCCAGGGAATGACAAGTCCAATTACCAATAATGGCCTATTTTTTTATCTTTGCGCAGGAGATCAGAAGAAAAGCGAAAACATCCTTTATCATTTCGATTTTTCCTCAAATAGAATGAGAGCGGTTTCAAAAAATACCTATACACAAAAATTGGTTCCCCTAACGGTTTATCAGGGAAAATTATTGGCCTTACAAGGAAACCTGGATTCTGATGGAAAGTGGAATCCTTTTTTTCAAATGATTGATGTCGATGGGAGAGCGGAAGCTTTTCAATTTAAAGACGGAAAGAATCGTTCACTTGCTTTAAAACCATTAAAAACCCTATCCTTTGCAAATAATGGTCAGTCGATTTGGCAAATCCAAAATAATAAAGGAAGAACGGGTGAGCAATTTTTATTAACGGTCTACGATGAGCAAAATCGCCTTCAAAAACAAGTAGATATCACCAATTATTTGTCGACCTATCCTATGACAAAATCCATTCGCAGTTTCTATGCTTTTGATCAGTATTTTTGTATTACGGATCTTTCCAATCACACGATCCTATGCAAGCTTTCGAAAGGCAGAGTTTCGGTACTTCTTCATGGAGATGAACTCGAATACGCTGTCAATGGAAAGGCGAATGAACCGATCCGGTACTTTTTTGTACGTGGAACAAATGATATTTATCAGTTAAACTGTCAAACAGGAAAAGTGGAAAAACTCGTTTTTGGTCTTAAGAACGACTCTACGGTCATCCGCTATGCCTTATCTTATGGGGATAAATTTTTGGTGATTAAGGAGCCTAAGTTTGATCCAAAAAGAAGCAAGGCAATTAAAAATACGGAAACCCTTTACTTAATCCAAGGAGCATCGTAAAAAAATCGGGCTATGAAAACTTGCGGACTGGTTAGCGAATTTAATCCCTTTCATGAGGGACACAAAAAAATAATTGAGGTCATGAAGGATTCTTGTGACCTTCTGGTTTGCGTGATGTCTGGTCCCTTTGTTCAAAGGGGTTCGGCCGCAATTTTAAGCAAGTGGACCCGGGCTAAAATTGCCGTTCAAAACGGCGCCGATCTTGTGTTGGAAATTCCCCAGACCTTTGTCCTCCAGCAGGCCTCCGGCTTTGCCCTGGGGGCCATGGGTCTTCTTTCCCGCATTCCTCAGATGGAAGAACTATTTTTTGGTGTCGAAGAAAATTTCTTTGCCAGGGATCCGAAAGATCTTCTTGAAAAATTGAATTCGCCCATCACCCAGAAAAAAATTTCAATCAGTATGGAAGAAGGGGCTTCCTACCGATCTGCTCTTTCAAAAGCCCTGGGGCAAGATCTTGAAGCCAATGAAATCCTGGCTCTATCATATCTTCAGGCCATAAAAGCCCTGGGTCTTGCCTGGCAAATCCATCCGGTTTTAAGAGAAGGGGCGGGGCACCACGATCTCAAAATTGATCAGCCCTGCCCTTCCGGATCGGCCATACGAAAGGGCCTGGAAGAAGGTTCTTTTCCGATTAAAGATTTAATCGGCTTTGATCAAATCCTTCAAGAGGAAAAAGAAACTTTGGAAAAAGGGCAGCCTCTATCTCCAGACCCCCTGGTCTCTTACCTGAGGATTCGTGAAATTCTGGAACCCCTTTCTTTTGAAAAGTCTCCCCACTATGAACCGGGCATGGATCTTCGCCTAAAAAAATTTTTAAAGGAAGCAATAAATACGGATGACCTTGCTTCTCTTTCTTCTAACAAAAGGCAGTCCAAATCACGCTATCGGCGTTTGATTTTAAGCACGGTCCTGGGAATAGAAAAAAAAGCCTATCCCCTCCCCGCCTATTTTCGTCCTCTGGCCTTTAGCCCAAAGGGAAGAACTCTTTTAAAAGCTACTTCTTTTCCCATCGTTCAAAAGCTGGCAGACCGGAATCTTCCAAAAGACCAGGAAGAGCTTCTTCAAATTGATTTAAAAGCCCAGGCCCTTTATGAAGAAATTAAGGGTCTAAGTCCCGGAATGGATTACCGGCAAAATTTTCGTCTGTAAATTTAAGTCTATTTTTGGCTTCTTTGATCGTAAGCTTTTATCCATTGACTGGCAATTTCAGTATCTGCTCTCATCGGAACCCTGCCTTCGGGAAGAAGCATATAGGCATCGGTTCCCTTACCCAGAAGAAGAAGGGTCGTCATTTTCCCTTGACCGGCCCTTTTTTCCGCTTCTTTTAAGGCGAGGGAGATTGCCTTTTCCCGGTCAAGTTCAATGTGATAGGAGCCTTCCGCTGATTTCACCGCTTCTGCGATTTCCTGGGCAATTTTCAGGGGATCCTCCTTGCCCGGGTCATCGGAAGTAATATAGAGGAGGTCCGTCTTCGCTCCGCAGATTTCCCCCAGATCCTGTCTCCGATTTTCCGCCTTCCCTCCCACTGCCCCTGAAACTGCAAGGGTTTTCGCCTGGGGATAAAGACGGCGGGCTTCATCGGCCACTTTTTCGTAGCTTAATCGGTTATGGGCATAGTCGACAATGATATGAACCAATCCGTCCAAGCTGCTGTATAATTCCATTCTTCCATCGACATGGACCCGTTCGAATGCCCGCTTAATCGTTTCTCTGGAAATTCCTTCCTCCCGAGCAATGGCGTAGGAAAGAAGGGCATTTTCTGCATTAAAAAGGCCCAAAGAGCGAACTTTAAATTCAAAAGAAGGAGAATCTTTTTCCTGGATTTGAATTAGAAACCCATCCTCCAAATCTTTCAGGCGAACGGCCTGGTAATCTGCTTTTTTCTTGACAGAAAAAGTGAGGATTTCCTTTGCCTTTTTTGCCGCTTCAAGGATTTCCTTTGAATAGGAAGAGTCCAAGTTTACATAAGCCTTATCGGTTTGTTCAAAGATCTTTAATTTTGAAGAAAAATAATCGGCAAAGTCTTTGTGCTCAACAGGAGAAATATGATCCCGAGAAATATTCAAAAAGGCCCCGTGTTTAAAGTGAAGGCCCTTTGTTCTTTCGTACTTTAAGGCCTGGGAGGAAACCTCCATAATGACCCTCTTTGCCCCCTGATCCTTCGCCTTTCGGAGGAAGGAGAAAAGCTCGAGCGGCTCAGGGGTAGTCAAGGAGGAAGGATTGACCTCTTTTCCATCATAATTTTTTACGGTAGAAAGAAGGGCATTAACCCCCAAGGCCCCAGTAAAATATCCCTCTTCAGGAAAGTCTTTTCCTGCTTTTCGCAGGGCTTCTTCCTGGAAAATAGAAAAAAGGTAATAAACACTGGTGGTCTTTCCCTTTGTCCCCGTGATGCCGATAAAATCCAAATCTCTTTCGGGATGGTCATAGAAAAAAGATGCCAGAGGGGCCAGACAATCCCGGATGGAAGAGACTTGAATCAAGGGAAGAGAAAACCCGTAATCCTTTTCTGAAAGGTATGCAAGGGCGCCCTTTTCCTTTGCCATCTCCAGATATTCCCTTCGAAAAGCCTTCCCTTTGCAAAGAAAAAGATCCCCTTTCTTCACCTTTCGGGAATCATAGGAAAGTCCTGAAAAAACTAATTCCTTCCTCTGAGGAGCCTTCAACACATAAGGGCCCATCAGCAAAAGCGCATCTTTCAGGGTAAAGATCTTCATGGGTTCCTCCTGACAAAATCAATTGATGAAAAAAAAAGAAGGATAGGCTCCGCCTATCCTTGATTTCAATATGAATCAAAATACCTAGTGAAGCTCCTGGCGGTTGCGGTCGAGCTCATCCAAAACAGACCGAAGGTTAATCTGGGTATTGGCCAAAAGCTCATCGACATAGGCAAAAAGACTCTCTCGGATCTGCCGGGCCTGGTCGTTCGCCCGTCCAATAATCTGCTCCGCCTGTTCGTTGGCGGCTTGGGTGACGGCGTGCTCACTGACCATTTCATTAAACCGTCTCTGCATTTCCTGATCTTGCTGCTGGGCCTGAATCTGAGCTTGCCGGGTAATCTCTGCGCCTTTATCATTGGCTTCCTGAATAATGCGGTCTTTCTCATCATTGACCCACTTAGCCTGACGAATTTCTTCGGGTAGGCTTGCACGGATTTCTTTTACAATCTCGAAAATTTCATCGGGATCGACAGAAACCTTTTTCGAAAAAGGAATGCTGGATGCATCGTCAAGTATATCTTCAAGCTCTTCAATCAGCTGTAGTATATCCATTGTTTTCCCCCCTCAGTGCGGTTTTGTACTCAATTTTCATTTTTTATTTTCTGATGAGGCTTTCCTTCCCTCATCAGGGAAAAACTTTTTGTGGAGCCTTTCGGCGACATTCGGCGGTACCAGCCCCGAGACATCTCCCCCGTAGCTGGCCACCTCGCGGGCATAGGAAGCGCTTACGTAAGAATAGCGGATATCCGTTACCAGAAAAATCGTTTCGAGGTCTGAATTCAGGGAACGGTTTAAAAGGGCCAGCTGCCGTTCGTATTCAAAATCGGTCGGAGTTCTCAGTCCGCGAAGGACGGCATCTGCATTTTTGATTTTGACATAATCTACAAGAAGCCCTTCGAACTGCTCAACCTTCACATTTTTAATATTATATAACAGTTCATTGAGCATTTCAATTCTTTCCACGTTGGAAAAGAGCGCCTTCTTACTGGAATTACAGAGCACTCCAACAATCACTTCCTCAAAAAGACGGGATGCTCGATGAATGATATTCAAATGACCCAGGGTGACCGGATCAAAGGATCCGGCAAAAATTACTCTCACAGTTCCCCTTCCTCCTTCTTCTTGTAAATTAGAATCCGCTGGCTATGGTAGGTCCGATCAAAGATCCGCTGGTAGGAAGGATGATCTTTCAGGGATTCCCCGGAATCAATTTCTGCAATAATAAAGGCGGCCGGACCCAGGACCCTTTTTTCAATGAAAAGATCCATTGCCTCATCCACCAAGCCCTGATGATAGGGAGGATCTAAATAAGCGACTGTAATCGGCTGATCAATCTCCTCCAGACACTTTCTAAAATCTCCCTTGAGGATCAGGGACCTTTCCCTGTATCCGGTTTTTTCGAGATTTTTTTCTAAGATCCTTACCATGGGTCTTGCTTTTTCACAAAAATAAGCGAAGTCGGCCCCTCGAGAAAGAAATTCAATGCCCATTTGCCCAGACCCGGCAAAAAGATCCAGAACGGTCGCACCCTCGGGAATCGGCTGAAAGATATTAAAGACATTTTCTTTGATGGAATCCAGGGTAGGGCGTGTTTTTTCAAACTTTCCCGGCCCCTGTAGGCCCATTCCCTTCTTTTCTCCAGCGATCACCCGCATTTTTCACTCCATTCTTCTGCATAAAGATTAAAAAAATTATAGCGCATAACTCATACTTTCACTATATCTCTGTTCCATGAAAAATATTCAGCGATCTTTCATATCGTCAAGCAAATTTAGTTTAAAACAATTTCTCCCTTGCTTTCAATAAAATGATCGACGTAGCTTTTAAAAGGATCACTGATCCTGGTCAAGTCGTTTTGATAGACACGCTCTAGAATTTTTTCCGCTTCTCGATTTGCTTCTTTTACCCTCTCCTTTTCTTCCTGATCTCCCCATAAGCCAAAACCATGCTGGCTTGAACCAAACCTGCGCCCTCCCCCACGAAGATCCAGGTCCTTTTGAGCAATCTCAAAACCATCTTCGGTTCCTGCCAGAAACTTTAATCTTTCCTCCGCCTCTTTCGAGGGCTGATGAAGGATAAATATGCAGTAGGAGTCCCTTTCTCCTCTGCCGACCCTGCCGCGAAGCTGGTGGAGCTGGGAAAGACCAAAGCGCTCGGCTCCTCCGACCACCATAATCGTTGCCTGGGGAACATCGACACCGACTTCAATGACTGTGGTAGAAATAATCAGGTCAATGGGGCCATGGGCAAAATCGTCCATAATCCTCTCTTTGGCCGATCCCTTTATCCTTCCCGTTAAGATTCCGATATTCAGCCTTCCTTGGAAATATTTTTCAGCTCTTTTCGCCAGCTCCATCACCGAATAGGCTCCGTAATCGGAGTCTTCATTTTTCTCGATCAAAGGACAGACAAAGTAGGCCTTCTCCCCCATCTCCTTATGCTTTTCAATAAAGGCAAAAATTCTTTTTTCATAAGATCTGCCCACAATAAAAGACTCAATGGGCTTTCTTCCAGGGGGCCTTCCCCATAAACGAGTCAGGTCCAGGTCGCCATAAGAAACCAGCTGGAGGGTTCGGGGGATGGGAGTGGCTGAGAGAACGAGGGTGTTGGGGACCTTCGCTTTTTCCTGAAACTTTGATCTCTGGCGGACGCCAAAGCGGTGCTGCTCATCGGTGATGACCAGGGCAAGGTTGGAAAAGACCATGCGATCCTGGAAAAGACTGTGGGTGCCGATGAAAAGTCTGGGACGGGGATCTTTTGCCTTTAAGATAGCCTGGTTCTGATCTATAAGGCTTGATGAGCCAGTTAATAGGGTCACCGGATAGCCCAGGGAATGAAAGAGGGCTTCGGCTTTTTTGGCGTGCTGGCTTGCCAAAACTTCTGTGGGAGCCATGAAAGCGGCCTGATATCCGTTCTTTAAGGCAAGATAAGCCGCCGCAAAGGCAATGACCGTTTTTCCGCTCCCCACATCCCCCTGGAGAAGGCGATTCATGGGCCTGGGAGAAGCAAGGTCTGAAATAATCTCTTCTAGAGCCTGATTTTGGCTTGGGGTCAATGAAAAAGCAAGGCCATTTAAAAAATCATCCATGGGAAGCCTTTGAATCGAAAACCCATTCTCTTTTTCCCGGTCCTCCAGGATTCTTTTTCGAAGAACGATCGCAAGAAGAGCCCTTCGAATGTCCATCTGAAGGCTGGCTTCTCGGAGATTTCCCATCGAGGAGGGAAAATGAAGCTGGGGGAGAATTTGGTCCAGGGTCATCATTTTGGGGTCATTGATAAGATTGGAATCTAGAATTTCAAACTGGTTCAGGTCAACCAGCTTGAGGGCTTCCCTTGCCGCTTTGACCCGAAGATTCTGACTGAGTCCCTGGGTTAGAGAATAGACCGGTTGGATCCCAAAAAAATTTTTCATTTTTTCCGGGTCTTTTTCTCTGACCATCTTCGGATTCATCAGGGTATTTTTTTCCGGATCCCAGGGGCCATAGAGATAGTAAGATTCTCCCGGATGAAGGGAGGAGGAAAGATAGGGCTGGTTATAAAAGGATACCTGGATCTTGCCGGTGGAATCGGCAAAAAAAGCTCTCTGAAAGGATCGGCCTTTGCCCAAAAACCGGACCCGGCTGAGTTTTTCAAGACAGGCGTGAAGGGTGACCCGCTCTCCCTGATTCAGATCTTTGATAGACTCGATGGAAAGGATCCGAGACCGGTCCTCATAGCGCAGGGGCAGGTCAAATATAAGGTCTTCGATCTGTTGGATGCCTGCTCTTTTAAAAAGAAGGGCCCTCTGGGGCCCTATTCCTTTTATTTCCGTTAGCTTCATGGATTCGTATATCTTTCTTCTTTAAAGTCCAAAGGAGGATTCCTACGCCCGAAAGGAAAGACTCAAAGAGCCGCTCTTTCGCCCACTCATTTTTCAATGGAAAAAATGTAGGAATAAATGGGCTGTCCCCCGACTTCGCTTTCCACATCTTTATCCCGAAACTCTCGGCTCACCTGATCGGTCAGACCTCTGAACTTTGCTTCAGAAACATCCTGACCCGCATAGAGGGTGATTAAGGCATCATCCGGACGAACACAGGTTTTTAAAAGCTCCATGACAATCTCTTCATCATTTTTCCCGGCGGTCCTGATTTCACCATTAATTAAGCCGATCCGATCATCCTTTTGAATCTTTAATCCCCCCACTTCTGTAGAGCGGATGGCATAAGTGACCTGACCAGAGATCACCTGAGAAAGACTTTCCGTCATGGCCTCCTCATTTTCTTCAGGACTAGCGCTTTCATTGTAATTAAAGAGGGCGGTGATCCCCTGGGGCATCGACTTGGAGGGAATAACGACAATTCGGGAATCCGAAAGGCTCCCTACCTGCTCTGCGGCCATAATAATATTTTTATTATTGGGAAGGATGTAAACGGTCTCTGCATTGACCTTTGAGGCGGCTTCATAGAGATCACGGGTGGAGGGATTCATCGTCTGACCTCCGGTTACGATCTGATCGACCATAAGCTGCTCAAAAATCTTTTTAAAGCCTTCTCCCAGGCAAACGGCAACAAAGCCTGCTTTCTTCCTTGGCTCCCTGGGTTTTTCGCTTGCTATTTTCTCCAGGTCCTCCGCAAGATGGGCCATCTTTGTCGCTTTGGCTTGGATGAAATTCATTTCCAGAACTTCTCCATTTTTCATTAATGAGCCCAGGAGCTTTTGCGGCTCGTTGGCATAAGACTCAAGATAATAGGCGCCCTTTGCCCGCCGAATGCTTTTTACCGGTCCAAAGTCCCCTGCTTTTTCCTTCAGCCAGGCAGGATCAGTATTGACCATTTTCACTTTGACAAAATATTTATACGATTGATATAAAGAAAGCTTTTCTTCTCCGGGACTAATGAGGGTCGTTGTCGTTGAACCCGCCTTGGAAAGGCGGGATAAATCAGAAAGGTCTTCCCCGACCAGGGTTTCTGTAAATCCGGTCAGAAGATAAACTAGCCCCTGGCCGCCCGCATCGACAACGCCCGCTTCCTTTAGCTCTTCCAGCATATCGGGAGTTTTCTGAAGCATAACATTGGCCGCCAGAACGGCTTGTTTCAAAAATTCTTCAAGACTGAGCTTTTGAAGATCTTTTTCTTTTGAAAATTCATCCAGACTTCTTGCCACGGATAAAATGGTTCCCTCAGTGGGCTTCATAACTGCCTTATAGGCTTTTTCCCGGGCAGAGGAAAAAATATCACAGGCCTCCTGGATGCCGAGGGC
>CAMYOR010000028.1 GCA_947278105.1 uncultured Tissierellia bacterium | reverse complement strand
ATTCGTCGGCAGCGTCAGATGTGTATAAGAGACAGTTATCAGGTAGATGTGGAGGAGGGGCAAAAAACAGGATTTTTCCTAGATCAAAAAGAGAACCGGAGGAGGATCCAGGACCTTTGCCAAGGAAAAAGGGTCCTGGACTGCTTTACACACACAGGCTCCTTTGCCTTAAATGCTCTTCGGGGCGGGGCACTGGAGGCGGCTGCCTTGGATGTCTCTGAGCGCGCCATCGCCATGGCAAAAAAAAATGCAGAGCGAAACGGCTTCCAAGGTAAAATTCAATGGATCGTCGCCGATGCCTTCGATTTTCTGGAAGAAAAGCTGGCCGCCAAGGACCATCCCTGGGACTTTATCATCCTTGATCCCCCTGCCTTCACCAAGTCCCGGTCCACCATTTCGCAAGCCGGAAAAGGCTATAAGAGGATCAACTCCCTGGCCCTGCGCATCCTTCCCCGCGGGGGCTATCTTGCAACCTGCACCTGCTCCCATTTCATGTCCCAGGAACTTTTTCTAAAGGAAATTAATCAAGCCGCCCACGAGGCCGGCGTACGCCTTAAACAAATTGAATTTCGCCAGCAGGCTCCCGACCATCCCATCCTCATAGATGTCCCGGAAACCTCCTATCTCAAGTTCTTTATCTTTCAGGTCATTTAACTCCTTAAAAAGCCGCCGGGAATTTTTCCGGCGGCTTTTTTTACATCAACTCTTCTAACCTTTTTATTAACGAACGATCCGAAGGAAGCCAGTCTACTGTAAAAAGCTCGTCTTTGCCAAGCCATTGGGCATCGGACGCTTCCTTTAGAAAAATTTCCCCTTGTGAAATCTGGCAAAAGAAACAGGTCATTTCCACATGAAATTCGGGATAGTCATATTCAATTTTCCCTAATTTCGGACCAATTTTCACCCGTATGTCCAGCTCTTCCTGAATTTCCCGAATCAGAGCCTCTTCAGGAGATTCTCCCGGTTCGATCTTCCCCCCGGGAAATTCCCACTTTCCCTGATAATTTCCATAGCCCTTTTCCGTAGCAAAAATTTTTTTTGGATTTTCAAACGAATCGCAAATTGCAGCGGCGACGACTTTGATCGTTTTCATTTACAGTAAAGTCCCTTCATGGATGATGACAAAATGATTTTTATGGAAGCGGATCATCCCCTCTTTCCTCATTTTTCCCAGCTCTTTTGAAAGGGCCGACCGGTCAAGATTCAGGTAATCTGCCATTTCCTGGCACCGGTTCCCTTACAGGTGCCAGGTTTTTCCATCGTCTTCAGAGTAAAAAATGATGCCTTCTTTAAGATCTGATACTTTGAGGGTTAGGGCATAACCCTGATCGGTCTTGACCGGCATTTCCAAATAAGCGAAGTCTGCAGGTTTTAAGCCTAAAGAAGCCGCTTTTTTAGGGAGAGTTTTGATCTGACCCCTCGGCAAAATGACCTCTTCAAAATTATCTCCTCCATCTTCCGTTCGAAAGATCCGGGAAGTTACGCCCGTGGGACTTCCCAGGCCAACAAAGCCCAGGTTTTCTGTGAAAAATTCCACTCCCATGGCAACTCCGGTTTCACTCAGGCAGGGATTGGGATTTAAAAGGTCCCAGCTTTTTCCCCCGTCCACCGTTCCTTCCAGCTTGTAAATTCGAAGGCCTCCGGCTGCATCCATAATCGCCAGCCGGTAGCCTTTGTTTTTATTGGTGGAAAGGAAGGTGTAGATCTCTCCGGTCTTTTGATCTTCTGTCCATTTCGGCTGGCTCGGAAGAATTCGAGGCTTCCCTGGCTCCTGGCTTGGCTTTCCTTCATCGGAGACATTTTCAGACATTTCCAAGCTATTTTCAGCTTCTTCCTGGGCTTGGCTGATCTTCTGACGGGTTTCCTCTTCCCTGAGGGCTTCCATGGACTTGTATTGAGGCTCCATAATATAACGGATGGGGATAATTTGAGGCATCGATGGAATATGAAGAGAGGCTTCGTATCCGGAAATTTCTCCTCCTTCTTGGATTTGCATAAGTGCCGCCTTCTTCCCGAAAATCCCGTCCCGGTCCGCATCTCCCGGGATAAAGACCATTCCTTCACTGGTAGAAAAGGTCCTTTTCCCATAATAAAGGAATTCGAGAATAGGACTATTCGGATCCTTCGCCCAGGCCTTGGCCTGAAAGGGATAACCAGAAGTGTCCAAGATTGTCAAAAAAGGGCTGAGGAGCTTGTCTTTGGAAAAATCCGGATTTGCCTCCCCTCTTAACCAGAGGTCAATCTTGGGGCCTTTAAGAGAATTATAGGAAATGAGAAAGCTTTGAACCTTCCCCGCCTTCGACTTCCCATAAAGAAAGGTCTCCAGCCTTGTGATTTTTCCGCCGGGCTCAAAGTTAAGGACCAGACGGTCCGCAAGGTAAAGGTCATCGGGCATGGGCTCCTTGGCCCGAATGTCAGAAAGAAGCCCCTGGAGCCCATCTTCGTAGAGGTTGGTGTGGATGGCTTGAATTTTTTTATGGTTTCTCCATTCCTGAATTTTCCAGGAAAGGGCCCCGTGATAGGGGATCGCCTCATAGAAGAGAAGCCCTCCGAAAAGGAAGGTCAGGGCAAGAAAAATTCCTAGCTTAATTTTAAATAACTTTGGATTTTGTGTTGAGCCTGACTTTTTCAAAATTCGTCTCCTTTTTTTCACCCGAAAAATATTACCCGATTGAAATCATCCATTCTTTTATTATTTAATACCACAAAAAAGTCGTCTTCAACAAGGCCGATAAGATCCACTGGATCATAAAGGCCTTTACGAGAAGACGGACTGCGGTTTAAAATGAAGAAACTCATCAGATCAGCGCGAAGGGAAGGGGACTATGAAAACGTCGGAACAAATTTTTATCAATACACAAAGATCCGAGTCCTTTCCAGCCGCTGCCTTACTTTCCTTGTCCGGCGGCCTTCAGGATGCTTACACCTACATCGCCCGGGGAAAGGTTTATGCAAATGCACAAACTGGAAATATCGTTCTTCTGAGTAAAAACTTATTTGAGGGGAGATTTGACGTCATGATCCGGTACTTCATCCCTCTTTTCTTCTTTGCCCTGGGCGTTGCCGTGGCCGAATGGATTCGGCACGGGTTCCAGGATTTCCAGGGCCTTCACTGGCGTCAGCTGGTTTTAATTATTGAAATTTTCCTTCTTTTTTTGGTTGGCTTTTTCCCCCAGCCTTTGAATTTTTTGGCGAACGCCCTGGTTTCTTTTTCCTGTGCCATGCAGGTTCAAACCTTCCGCAAGGTCAATTCTTACCAGTACGCCAGCACCATGTGCATTGGGAACCTGCGAAGTGGGATGGAGGCCTTTTCCCATTATCAAATGACCCATGATAAAGCTTTCTTTCATCGTTTCCTCCACTATTTTGGGGTCATCCTTGTCTTTGCCCTGGGAGCCGGGCTGGGAAGTCTCTTTGTCCCCCGATGGGGGATGCATACGATCTGGATTTCCTGCCTCTTACTTTTTGTTGACTTTATCCTGATGTTCTTTTAACTCCGATCTCACTCCGGCTTTAAAAAGCGCCCCCATTTCCCGTCCGATTCCTTCCGAAGGCTATTTTTAAGATGATCGCCAAAACAGCCCCCAGAACAGCAGCCACCGGCCAAATAATCCAGGAGTTTTCCCATTTTTGGGTCAAAAAGCTATAACCCAGATAGATGGCAATGACAACGAGCCAGTAGATGCTCATAAAGGGTCCTATTTTTTTATTGACCTTCTTTTCTTCGGGGCGGAAATCTTCGATCTGTAGCAAACTAAGATAGGCTTCTCGGGCGATCAGAGAACTGACAAAAAGGAAGACTGCGATGGCGATCATCGCTAAACCTAGGCTAACGACGGCATTTTCTGTCACAGGAATTATGCCGGGCAAAAATTCAGAAGATCCAAAAAAAGCAACGGCTAAAAAGCAAAGCAAAACTCCGCTGATAATACACGTGACGAAAGAAGGCATAAAAGTTTTGTAGCGTTCTTTCGCCATCCCGTCTACCCCGTAAGCCGTCTCAAAGCTTTCCTTTTCGATCCAGTCATACTCTTTCATCCGGTAAGCGGTCAAAATAATCAGAGAAACACCCACGCCAATAAAGAAAAGGGCAAGGGTTAGGCTAAGCGCTTCCGCCTGCCTGGAGGCAAAATCTTCTCCCAAAATAAAGGGAATCGCTCCGAAAATGCTAAGCATTACCCCCAGGGCAACTGAATTAGCTCCCTTCTTGCTCTTTTCCAGGTAAGTATTTGCCTCCTCCATGGAAATCATGCGAACGGGACCCTTGGAATCTTCAAAGCCGCCTGTCTCTTCGCCCAATTCGATTTCATCCTTAATAAGAGAATCGGTGCTGACGCCAAAGAGTTTACTCATTTCTAAAATTCTTTCCAGATCGGGTGTGCTCTGCGCCCCTTCCCACTTCGAAATTGACTGCCTACTCACTCCGAGTTTTCCTGCAAGCTCTTCCTGGGACCAGTTGTTTTTTTTGCGCAGCTCAATAATTTTATCTGCCAAAATCATTGTTTTCTCCTTTGCTTTGTTCTGCTTTTCCTGCGCAAACTTGCGTCTGCGCAAATCACAATTTCTGATCCCATTTTGGCGAAAACAAAGGTTGCCCACCACCAATTGCCCTTGAAACTTTGTCAACCGCCAGTTGCTATCCTTGAAAAATTCCCATTTTATCATCTTCCCTATGTCCTGCAGAAAATGTTTATTCTTTCCTGTTTGTTAGCTCTCCCTGGTAAGGCTCGCACCAATACCGGGGCCGGTTTACACTGGATTTTCCATACTCAATCGCTTCCACAGGACATCCGCAGATGCAGGCCATGCAATGGATACAGTTTTTGCCCCAAAGGGGCCTTTGATTTTTAAGGGTAATGTTATTGGTAACGCAGTTTCTAACGCAGGCTCCGCAGCCAATACAGGCATCCGTAGATCGGAAAGGACCGCTTTTTACGATCAGCTTCCGGTAGATCACGTTGACCGGCCCCGAGCAAAATTTCCCCAGTAAGCCTCCTTTTACCGGTTCTAGGTCCTTCTGGCCCAGAATAAGCTCCAGACCTGCTTTTAATTTTGGAAGCGAACCTGCAATGATTTTTTTGGCTGTTTTTTTCTCTGGGACAGGAAATAGGGCCAGATAATTTTCCGGCATGACGATCGGAAGAAGGCCCCGGAAATGCAGGCCCTTTTCCTGGCAAAGCCTTTGAATATAGGCTGCTGCATTTCCGACGCTGTCCCCGCAGGTCATAATAAAGTAGGCCTCTTGATTTCCTTCAAACCGGCTCTCTTTAATAAAGTCCGAAAAGATGACCGGAAGACGCCAACTGTAGGTGGGAGAACAGAATACATAGGGCTTTTGCGAGACAAATTCTCCCTTCCTTTTTTCCTTCAAATACGGCCGGCAATCGACAATCTCATCGTCCAGCAGGTCTTTCGCAGCTTCGGCCACATATTTCGAATTTTCTGTTCCTGTGTAATAGATGATCATCTTTTTCTCTTTCTTTCCGGGCCTTGCGTCCCTTCTTCCGCCGCCGCTTCGATATCATTTTCGAATTCACTTTTTTCTCAAAGCCGCCTAAAAAAGTCTTCAGCTAAGTCAGATAATTGAAAAAATCGGATTCTAAATCTTCATCGCCGTTTCATAGGCTTCCCAGACCGCCGTCATAATATTTCCGACCTTTCGGCAGTCGCCAATCAAATAGACCTTTCCTCCCGCTTCCTTAAGGGGCGCCGGCCGATAGCCAACCGCCGAAATGACGGAATCGCAGGGGATTTCCACCCTCTTTCCTTCCTTGTCTTTTATGACAACGGCATGGTCCTTGACCTCGGCAAGGGTGCTTTCCAGATAAACCGGGACCTTATGGAGGGCAAACCACTCTCTGAGGTAGGAGCTGTTGGCCAGGCAAACGCCCTTCTGAGCAATTAAGTCTTGTTTCATCTCAATGATAAAGGGCTTTTTCCCTTCCAGGGCAAGCTCATAGGAAATTTCACAGCCCGTGAGGCTCCCTCCGATCACCCCGACCCTCTCTCCGGGATCCTTGCCCATCAAAAAGTCTTTGGCCTCAATGGTTTTCTCAAATCCCGGGACATTTAACCGAATCGGCTCGGCCCCCGTTGCGCAAATTACCGGATCCTCTCCAAAGTCGTCCTCTTCCTTGACCGGAGAGTTCAGCTTGACGGGAATCTCCAGCCTTTCCATCTGAAGGCGGTACCAGTCCAAAAGATCCCGCATCCTCTTCTTAAAGGGTTCCGAAGCGCCGGGAATAACGACGCCCCCCAAAAGTTCACTTTTTTCATAAAGAATGGGATTATGGCCCCGAAGCTTCAAAACCCGGGCCGCTTCCATTCCGCCCACACCCCCGCCAATAATATGGCAGGTTTTGGGCTGATCCGTCTTTTGAATATAATGCTTATCCCACTGCATGGTTTCCGCATTGACTGCACACCGGGCCAGATGGAGGCTGTCATAGAGGTCCTGATCATTGGGAACTCCCTTGTAATGGGCCATGTTAAAGCAGGCGTTATGGCAGAGGATGCAGGGGCGAATCTCCTCTTTTCTTCCCTCCAAGAGCTTCGTGACCCATTCCTGATCGGCCAGGAAATTGCGGGCAAATCCTGCCGCATCCAGCTTCTTTTCCCGAATCGACGCCGCAGCAACATAGGGATCCATTCGGCCGGCACAGACAACCGGGATATCCACAAAGCTTTTGATATGTTCCACATCGCTTAAATTGCAATTTTCCGGCATATAGATCGGGGGATGGGACCAGTACCAGGCATCATAGGTGCCATTATCGCAGTTAAGCATATCATAGCCCATATCCTGGAGATACTTCGCCGCCCGCTCCGATTCTTCAAGATCTCGGCCCACCTCTTTATAGTCCTCGCCGGGCAGGGCCCCCTGACGGAAACCCTTGGTCTTGGAAACCATGCTGTAGCGAAGAGAAACCGGGAAATCCTTCCCGCAGGCTTTTTTGATCTCCTGAACGATCTCCACTGCAAACCGGTAGCGGTTCTCAAAGCTTCCCCCGTAGCGGTCCGTCCGCTGGTTGACATAAGGAAGGGTGAACTGGTCGAGGAGATAGCCTTCATGAACCGCATGAATTTCCACCCCATCGACTCTGGCATCTTTTAAAAGCCGGGCTGACTTCGCAAAGGCCTCTACCATTTCTTTTATTTCTTTGATGGTCATCGGCCGGGAAGGGACCTTGTCGGACCAGCGGTTCGGGGAGGCGGAGGCCGATGCCGTAATCCGGTCTAGGTCCATAACCGGCTTGGAAAGGACCCGCAGAATTGGATTCGTATAGATCTTTTCCATGACCGGTGAAATGGTAAAGGATCGTCCGAATCCGGCCGTCAGCTGAATAAAGAGCTTCGCCCCGGTCTTATGAAAATCAGGAAGCCAGGCTTTTAAATCCTCGTACATCTTTTTGTTCTTGTAGAGCCATTGTCCGAACATCGGATTGTAGACCGGCTGGCAGCCGGGCAAGAGAAGTCCTACATGATTTTCGGCTACCTTTTGAAGAAACCGGGCTCCCTCCTGGTCAAAATGATTCTTCTCCATCCATCCGAAAAGATTCGTTCCCCCCATCGAGGTGAGGACAATTCGATTTTTAATCTCACAATTTCCGATTTTCCAAGGGGTGAAAAGTTCCTTGAGCCTCGGGTCCAACTTATTCTCCATTTTTTTCCACCTTTCTGGGTTACCGTTGGCTTCCGTACCTGCCTTTCTTGGGTCCCTCTGAAAGCTCCATTAATATTTTTCCTGATAGTTTACCTGGTTGATCATTTTTTCTCCTTTTCGAAAATGTGAAAGATTTTCGGAAAAGATTTTGATCGCCCGCTCGAAATAATGCGGGGTCGGTCCGGCATTGTGCGGGGTGATGAGCAGGTTATCCAAGTCCCAGAATTTAGAATCTTGGGGGAGGGGTTCCGTTGGAAAAACGTCCAGGTAGGCTCCCCTGATCTTTTTCTTTTCCAGGGCCTCGATCATATCTTCCTCGACAATCAGATCACCCCGGCCCACGTTCATAAAGACGGTATCCGGATCCATAAGAGAAAACTTTCTTCGGTCAAAGAGACCGCGAGTTTTTTCCGTGGAGGGTACAACACAGACGATGTACTGAAAACCTGACAGATGCTCCTCCAGTGAATCCGCCGAGTAAACGGCATCAAAGTTTTCCGGCAGATCTCCCCCCGCATGGTTTCGAATTCCCGTCACCTTCATATCAAAAGCCTTGGCTCTCCGGGCGATTTCCCGGCCAATGGCCCCAGTCCCGACGATTAAAAGATTCTCCCCGGTCAGTTCTCTCAAGGGGAAATTTCTATCGAAGATCTTTTTTTCCCGATTTTTCATCGCCGCAAGAAGATTTCTGGAAAACATGATCATTGCCCCAAGGACCTGTTCGGAAATGCTTTTGCTGTGCACTCCTCTGGTATTGGTCAAAATAACCCCCATTTCCTGAAGCTCTTTTTGCGGATAGTGCTCCACCCCCGCTGAATAGGAAAAAATCCAGCGAAGATTCTTAAACTCTTTGATCTTCTCTTTATCCAGAGGGCTTGTATTAAATAAAATTTCAATCTTATCCTTGTCCGCAACCATGGACTCAAAATCCGGATAAATCTTCCAGTCCTCTCCCTCTTCCAAAATTTTAGGAAAAGCTTCTTCGATTTCTTTTCTCTTTAAAAATTTATCATTGGTAGTAACTGCGATCATCCTTTTTCTCCTCTCTACAAATACTTTCGGTCTATTCATTTCTACCCACAATCAATAATCCTCCGTCTTCCCCTTCGCAATTCCGGAATCATGACGGTAATTGGAAAAAAAATTGCAATTTGCTAAAATATTTTTAAACAAAACGGAGGGAGTTGGTGGATTATCCTATTATTTGCAGCAATCATTCTTTTATTTGCTCTTTTGGCAATTAATTTATCGAACCGTTCGGGTCTTCCTTCCTTATTGCTTTTCTTGGGGCTTGGGATCATTAGCAGCCGCCTGGGAACCCGGTTCCATGATTATCAAATCGCCGAGCGTTTCTCCACCCTTACCCTCATGGTCATTATGTTTTACGGGGGCTTTGGAACCAACTGGAAAATGGGAAAACCCGTGTTCAAAGAGGCGCTCACCCTTGCTTCCCTGGGCGTTGTCTTCACGGCTTTGATCACCGGGGCTTTTCTCCACTGGGTATTAAAGTTTGATCTTTTGGAAAGTATGCTTCTGGGTTCCATTGTCGGCTCTACCGACTTCGCCTCCGTCTCCAATATTCTTACTTCAAAAAATCTGAACCTGAAATACAATTCGGCTTCCCTTTTGGAACTGGAGAGCGGATCCAACGACCCTTCCGCCTATACCATGACGATCCTCTTTTTGTCCTTCCTCCGCGGAGCAAAGATTGCCGTTCCCCTGTTGTTATTGAAACAAATCGGATTTGGCCTAGGGGTTGGCTTTTTGATCGCTTATCTTGTGAAAAAATTTTTACAGGTACGGGACCTCAAAAAAGACGGGCTCGCCATTGTCTTTATGCTTGCCATGGCTCTGTTAACCTATTCCTTGACAGACCTTCTCGGGGGCAACGGCTACCTTGCCGTATATCTTTTCGGCATTTCTATCGGAAACCAGGCATTTAAAGGGAAAAAGGACATCGTCTTTTTCTTCGATGGCTTTACGGAATTAATGAGCATTGGCCTCTTTTTCCTTTTGGGCCTTTTAGCTACGCCTTCAAAG
>CAMYOR010000027.1 GCA_947278105.1 uncultured Tissierellia bacterium | reverse complement strand
GGATGAAGCTGACGGGGGGTATCCAAAAAAATCAGCTTCACATCCGGATAATCCTCTGCCCAGTACAGGGGCATTCCGGTCAGATTCTGGTAGATCTTTTTCGTGATGCAAAGAAGGTCGTGGTTCCCGGCAATGGGGAGGAACCGCTGTTCTTTTTTCTTGTTCTTTTCGATAATCTTCCTTACGGCCATGTGTTCACTGACTGTGCCATAATGGGTCAGATCCCCCAGGCAGACATAAAGATCCGCATCCTGACTGAAGAACCTCCGAAATACATCGTTATAAAACCATTCATTTGTCTGTTTTATATAGTCGTTACGCCATTTTTTTGCAGTAAAGTGAACATCGCTGAGGATAACGATCCGCATGACGCCTCCTTGAGACAGGTAATTTTAACATCATAACTACTCTATGATTATACTGAAGAGAAATCAAGGTCTGGTTAAATCTATAAAAAATCAACTCTAGGTTTTGCTCATCCAGACCTGAAAAATTTGGATGATTCCTTACTCTTCAATTTTCTTCTCTTGTTATTCTACACGAACTTGTCCATTTTTTCACAGAATTTTCTTAAATATTTATTAAATAAATAGGGCCCTCAGTTTTTCTTCAAAAGGCGGGCGAAGAATCCCCTTGTCCGTGATGATCGCCGTGACCAGGGAATGGTCGGTGACATCAAAGGACGGATTATAAGCCCTGACTCCTTCCGGGGCCATCGGTTCCTTATACCACATCTTTTTTATTTCATCCGGATCTCTTTCTTCAATCGGAATAAAATCCCCACTCGGACAGGAAAGGTCCACCGTAGATGCCGGTCCCAGGGTATAGAAGGGAATCCCATAATAATGGGCCAAAATTGCCAAAACAGAAGTTCCAATTTTATTGGCAAAATCTCCGTTTGCAGCAATCCGATCGCAGCCAACCAGACAGGCCTGAACCCAGCCTTTTTTCATGACAAGACTTGCCATACTATCGCAAATCAGTCGCACATCCACCCCCGCCTTGTCCAGTTCATAAGTCGTTAGCCGCGCGCCCTGTAAGAGCGGCCGGGTTTCATCGGCAAAGACATGGAAATGAAGTCCTCTTTCTTTCCCTAAAAGAATAGGGCCCAGGGCCGTTCCGTATTTCGACGTAGCCAAAGGACCGGCGTTGCAATGGGTGATCAACCCATCTTCGTCTTTGAGGAGGGAAAGGCCATACTCGCTGATCTTAAGGCACATCTCCATATCCTCCCGGTGAATGGCCATGGCCTGGTCCCGTAAGAAATCCAGAAGCTCATTCCCGGAGAGAGTTTTTCCTTCCTCCATCTTTTTTTCCATCCGATGAAGTGCCCAGGATAGGTTCACGGCGGTGGGACGCACTCTCCTAAGGGCCTGGCTCTCTTTTTTCATTCTGGTAAAAAAAGATTCCATCCCCTCCTTCTGGAACAGAGGAAAATTCTCCAGGGCCCGGATGTAAAAACCGTAGGCGGCCGCAATGCCGATGGCAGGCGCGCCCCGTACGGCAAGGGTTGCAATTGCCCGGACTATCGCTTCTAAATTTCTTAAATGAAGCTCCTGAAATTTTCCGGGCAAGGCTCTTTGATCAATAATGACAAGGTCTTTCCCATCTTCCGAAAGATGGGCAGAGCTGTTCATGAAATCAGATTCTTTTATCATAATATTATTTAATACCCTTTTTAGAGCAAAAAAACGCCCTGGCTTCCCAATATCAATGCTTTTTCCTATCGGGTCCGCCAGGGTGTTTTTAAATTTAATTTTTTTAACCGATTGTTGAAGCCGTTTGGCTGATGATATCCGATAGAGAGGGGGGTTCCTCTTCCTCGGAGGTTTCGGCGATGATATCCTTAATCTTCATCAGACGGGTGGTGGTCTCTCGCTCTTCTTCATCGAGCTTCATCTCAATGAACTTAATTGTTTCAGTTAAGTCCGGAATCGTCCGGTATTCAAGAGCATTGACCCTACGCCGGGTAGATTCAATCTCATCCGCCATCAGCTGCACGCCCTTTTCGATCTTCGTGAGCTTGAGGAGCTGTTCCATGATCCCGTTCAGCTCTTCCATCGCAACATCCAGCTCCGGAGAGGTCTGAACAAAGCCGTAAGGGGTTGCTGTCCCTTCCTGTCCCTCGGAAAGACCCATCCGATGGAAGGTAAAGTTCGGCACCCGCACACTCATGATATTGTCAGTCTTTACTTCCACCATGAGCTTTTGCTTTGAGCTTAAAAGGGCATTTTCCAGCATTTCGGGGCTCATAACAGCACTGGCCATCGTAAAGGAAGCAAAGGACTTTTTGAGAGCTTCTTCCACCAGGATTCGGATCTCCCGGTTCTCTTTCGCCAGGAGGATGAACCGGCGCATAAGCTCGTCCTGCTTATCCTTCAATAGTTTATGGCCTCTGGAAGCGACTTCGCGCCGCCCTTTCAGGTTGGCCATGACCATTCTGGTCGGGTTTACATTGAGCCTGGCCATTATTTCACCTCGGCTTTCCCGTCTCCTTTAGCGGCTTGATCTGCCTTCTCCGGACCCAGGTACTTCTCCAGAGTATCATCATGGATACGTTTGAGTTCTTCACGCGGCAGCATCTTTAAAAGTTCCCAGCCTAAATCCAGAGTCTCTTCGATGGACCGGTTAGTCCGGAAGCCCTGGTCGACGTACTTGTCATCGAAAGCGTCGGAGAAGCGGGCAAAGGCAATGTCCGCATCGGAAAGGGCCGCTTCACCAAGGATGGTGGAGAGTTCCTTGGCATTTCGGCCACGGGCAACGGCCGCATAGATCTGGTTCATTGTTTCGGCGTGGTCCGCCCGGGTTTTCCCTTCGCCAATTCCCTTATCCTTCAAACGGGAAAGGGAAGGAAGAATATTGATCGGCGGGTTAATGCCGCGGTTATAGAGTTCACGGGAAAGGATGATCTGCCCCTCAGTGATGTAACCGGTAAGGTCCGGGATCGGGTGGGTAATATCATCTTCGGGCATGGTCAGAACAGGAATCTGGGTGATCGAGCCCTCTCTGCCGTTAATACGGCCAGCACGCTCATAGATCTGCGAAAGGTCAGTATAGAGGTAACCGGGGTAACCACGGCGGCCGGGGACTTCCTTACGGGCCGCGGAAACCTCACGAAGAGCTTCTGCGTAGTTGGTCATATCGGTCATGATAACCAGAACCTGCATCCCCTGGTCAAAGGCCAGGTATTCCGCAGCGGTCAGGGCTATACGAGGAGTCGAAATACGCTCGATCGTAGGGTCGTCCGCCAGGTTAATGAAAAGGACCGCACGGTTAATGGCTCCGGTGTCCGTGAAGTCATTAATAAAGAACTGGGCCTCCTCAAAGGTAATTCCCATGGCCGCAAAGACAACGGCGAACTTCTCATTGGAGCCGCGGACGGTCGCCTGACGGGCAATCTGGGCAGCCAGCTGGTTATGGGGCAGACCGTTTCCGGAGAAAATCGGAAGCTTCTGTCCACGAACAAGGGTGTTCAGACCGTCAATGGCGGAAACTCCTGTCTGAATAAATTCCTCCGGATACTGACGGGCATAGGGGTTAATGGCAGAACCATTAATGTCCAGACGTTTTTCCGGGATGATCTTTGGGCCCCCATCAATGGGCTCGCCCATTCCGTTAAAGACACGGCCAATGATATCGGGAGAGACATTCAGTTCCTGAGGTCTTCCTAGGAACCGGCAGGTAGTTCCCTTCATGTTAATTCCCGCAGAGCCTTCAAAAAGCTGGACCAGGGTTTTGTCGCCCTGAACTTCCAAAACCTTTCCACGGCGCTTTTCCCCATTCTGCAGTTCAATCTCTACCAGTTCCTCATATTTTGCATCTTGAACGCCGGTAACGAACATAATCGGGCCGGCGATCTGTTGGATGGTCTGATATTCTTTAAGCATTTTCAACCTCCCGCTCTGAAATCATCTGAGAGAATGCGTTTTTAATTTCGCTGAGCAGCTGATCCAGCTGGTCTAAATTGTCCTCAGGAACGTTTCTCATACGGACGATTTTATTACGCACCGGCATGGCCTGGATTTCTTTTAGATAAACTCCATGGTCCAGTGCATCATTGCCAAAGTCATGGTAGCGCAGGATGTTGTTGAGCATCTTGTACTGTTTTTCCATCGAGCAGTAGGTATCAATATCATCGAATGCGTTCTGCTGGAGAAAATCTTCACGAATCGACTTTGCCGTATCCAGAGTCAGCTGATCCTCCGGAGAGAGGGAGTCGATACCAACCAGACGGACAATTTCCTGGAGGCTGGACTCTTCGGTCAAAATGGCCATGGCCCGGCTTCGGTTCTTTGAAAAGTCCGGTCTTAAATTCTTATCAAAGTATTCATCCATCTTCGCCTGGTAAAGAGAATAGGACTTTAACCAGTTAATCGCTGGGAAGTGGCGGGCATAGGACAGGTCATAATCCAGTCCCCAGAAGACCTTGACGATACGAAGGGTCGACTGGGTAACCGGCTCGGAAAGGTCGCCGCCTGGAGGCGATACGGCCCCGATTGCGGTAAGAGAGCCCGTCCGATTGTCCTGGCCGTAGCACTCGACAATGCCGGTACGCTCATAGAAAGAGGCAATACGGGAAGCCAGGTAGGCCGGGTAGCCCTGGTCACCAGGCATCTCCTCCAGACGGGAGGACATTTCACGGAGGGCTTCCGCCCAACGGGAGGTCGAGTCCGCCATCAAAGCGACGGAATATCCCATATCTCGATAGTATTCTGCCAGGGTCATTCCCGTATAAATAGAAGCTTCACGGGCCGCAACCGGCATATTCGAGGTATTGGCGATCATCATAACCTTCTGCATCAACGATTTTCCGGTATTGGGGTCGATGATTTCCGGGAATTCGTTTAATACTTCGGTCATCTCGTTTCCACGCTCACCGCAGCCGATGTATACGATAACCTGAGCGTCTGCCCACTTGGCCAACTGGTGCTGGACAACGGTTTTCCCGGAACCAAAAGGTCCTGGAATCGAAGCGGTCCCGCCTTTGGCCACGGGGAAGAAGGTATCAATGACTCGCTGACCGGTAACCAGAGGAGCTACCGGATCCAGCTTTTTGGTGATGGGACGGGGCAAACGGACTGGCCACTTCTGAAGCATGGTGATTTCCTGCTCCCTGCCATCGCCGACTTTTATCACTGCAACAGGATCCTCCACGGTGAAGGAGCCTTCGTTAATCTTGACAATGGTTCCTTTCATATGGGGAGGAACCATGATCCGATGTTCAATCACTTCGGTTTCCTGGACAGTGCCGATAATATCTCCGCCAATCACTTCTGCTCCGACCACAACGGTGGGATGGAAGTCCCACTTCTTTTTATGGTCGATGGCAGGGGCGGTAATTCCGCGCTCCAGGAAGTCTCCGGCAGCTTTTGCCAGATCGTCCAGAGGTCTTTGAATTCCGTCATAGATCTGACCCAAAAGTCCAGGGCCCAGTTCGACGGAAAGCGGGGCTCCCGTCGAGATCACGGGCTCTCCAGGTCCAACACCGGTCGTTTCCTCATAGACCTGAATCGAAGCGACATCCTTATTCATTTCAATAATTTCGCCGATGAGGTGTTTATCCGACACCTCAACCACGTCTTGTATATTAGCGTCTTCCATGCCCTTGGCTTCCACCAGAGGGCCAGAGACCTTTGTAATAATTCCTTGTTTCAATGGGCCTCCTCCTTTAGAAAATATCCATTCCAACTGCTTTTTTGACGTTCTCAGATATATTGTCCATGCCCATACCCAGAGAACCTTGGCTGCTTGGAATCATGACAATAGCAGGGATTGGCTTATCTTTGTATTGGTTGATCGTGTCTGGAACGCGAGCTGCATAGGCCTCGGTCATATAGATGACCGCATAATCCTGGCGGGCCAACTTATCGACCGTATTTCGAATTTCCGAATCCTCAACAGGAGTAAAAACGTCGACTCCGATTGCCCGGAAAGCCAGGACAGATCCCTTATCACCAATAACTGCGACTTTATACATGGGTCCTCATCCTTTCTTTAATTTCTTCGGGCTCAATGCCAACGCGTTTTCCACTCAAGAGAATCCGCAGGTTCTGAATTTCCGTTTCTAAGATGACAAAGTAGCAAAAAAGAACTTCCGGACCAGTCGGGGTGCGGGAACCCTTCTTCGCCATTGCAAGAGCTAGGTTATCCTTTGCTCTTTCCAGGGCGGTAATATTTCCATTCGCCTGGTAATCGGCGATCGCCTTTTCAAAATCCTGGCCAAGGGCGGCCTTGTGAAGAAGGGAACCAACTTCCGGCTCAGGCATGGGGTATCGTTCAATAAATTCTTCCGGACGAATCGCTCCGCCCTCCGCAAGCACAAGGGCGAAAAAGTCCTTGGTCTTCTTCTGTCTTCTTGCCCGGTAAAAGGATAGGAAATTGGTCGCATCCGTGAGCTTTTGAGCGTAATCTTTAAAGAATTCGACCTCGCTCTCTTTAGCCAGCTGACCCATGATTTTAAAGGACCAGCGATCCAGAACAAAATCCAGCTCCTGTGCGTCTTTTGTTTTTACCCAGGTTTCCCGCCCCTCGGCCACAGCTTTTTGAAGCAGGGTTCCTTCGGGATTAGAAGAGGGAACGTGGAGCCATTCCTTAACCTGACTGACCGGAAGAGAACCGAAGGGGAACCTTAACGGCTCATAGTCCACGGCTTTTTTCCCTTTTGTCTTCTCTCCGTCAACGGGGGTTTCCTGCTTGATCAGAAGCTTGAGATTGTGCAGGTCATATTTCAGATAAAGAAAGTTCTTCAGCGGCTCATCTTCAATCAGCTCCGAAATCTCATTCGCCTGGCTTTTAAAAGCCTCGCCCAGAGCAATTTCAAAATCCTCAGGATGATCCAGCTTGTCAAAAAATTCGCTGTAACGGGTTTCGCGGAGAACAGCTGCCGCCTCCCCGATATTCGGGCTCTGAAGAAGGCGCTGCCATTGCTGACTGGTTATAAAGCCTTTTTCCATGACACGAATATACATGGATGCATAGGCAAATTCTTGCGCCATGGCCGCCTACCTTTCTTCAATCAATGACAATACGGTCGCATCCATAGAGCCGCGGAGGGAGTCCACCACTTCATTGAAATCGTAGTTATCTCTGACCCCACCTTTGACAATGCGGAAGCCGCTTTTTAAATCATCGACTTTCTTTACGGTGACTTTGTCCGTCGTATAGGTCCGGAATGATGGAATCTCCAAAACGGTCGACGGGTCAAAGGTCCGATTGCTGAGGGTTTTATCGATAATCGCCTGGTAGGCGGCATCGTCCATCCCCATGAGTTCTTTTTTTGCCAGATCAAAGGCCCGGCTTACAGTATCCTGCTTTGCCTGCAAAACTTCGTTGCGCACTTCCCTTTCCGCTCCGGTACGGATACGGTCCTGGATTTGCAGAGCCATTGTTTCTTTGCTGGCTTCTTTGTTGGTCAGTTCCTTATTTAACCCTTCAAGCATCTGTTCTCGATTGACCTTGGCTTTTTCTTCTGCCTGAGCAATCAAGCTGTCGACTTCTTTCCGGGCTTCAGAAACGATATTATCTATAATTTTGTCTAAATTCGACATAATATCCTCCTTTCGGCCTGCGCCTGACTAGAGGACTTAAGCCCTGGAAACAAAGATCAAAGACATAATGAAAGCGAGGATGGCGTAGGTTTCGACCATAACGGCGTAGATAACACCCTTCATCGACTGGGATTCATTTTTTGCTAAGATCTCAAGTCCGGAGTAAGCAACCTTGGACTGGTGAAGAGCAGAGAGTTTACCAACAACAGCGATGGGCAAGCAGGCCAGGAAAATATAAATTCCGGAATCTAAAGACAGGTCTGGTGCAAACTTTGTCATCGCAATAATTCCAATGATCATGCCATAGAGACCCTGGGTACCTGGAAGCAGCTGAAGAATCAAAGATTTACCGAACTTGGCCGGATCATCAATGACGATGGGGGCTGCGCCCTGACCAACATGGCTGACGCCCTCTGCGGAGCCGATTCCGGGAAGGATAACGGCGAGAACTGCACCGCCTAAAGCAAATAAAATGCCGCCATGCTGCCCAAAAAGATCTGCAAGTAACTTCATAAACATAATTCAATGTCCTCCTAATTTAATTAAAATTAATATATTTTGCCTCGGGGCGTAACCTCTTGAAAGGTTTTCCGCCGCCTTCATAAAATTTGCCAAAAAACTCAACATAGATTAAACGCATGGAATGAACGTATGCGGAAAGCCCACTCAGGAAAAGGTTGAATAGGTGAAGCACAACCAGGAGCAGGGCTGCGAAGACCATGCCAATGATTCCACGGTTTGCAAGCATTCCGGCGATCATGTTAAAGGAAAGCCCGATAAAAGCACTGGAAAGAGCCAGGGCAGTGATACGGGTATAGGAAGCAAAGTCTCCAATATATCCGGTAACCCCATAGAGATTGTAAAGTCCCCAGGCAAACCGTCCGACTCCCTTTTCCTCCCTTGCGGAAAATAGAACGATCATCACTGCGCCGACAATGGCCATGCCAAAGCCGATATTCTTGACCATGGGCCCTAATTTCATAAAAGAAGCCAGGCCGCCGACCAGTAATCCCGCTAAAAGCAAAATCCAGCTGAAGGAATCAAAGACTGCTCCTTTGGGATCGTTCAAGCGGAAATTCTTGACCGCTGTAAGGGCTAAACCAACAAAAATGTTCACAATCCCCACAACAACAGAAAAACCAATCATGGGCATATAGAACTTTGTCGGATCAATAATCAGGGGCTTCATAGGAATCAGGCCGCCGAAAATAGACCCAAAGCAGAGACCCGCAATCATGGTCGGAATACTCAAAATCTGGAAGAACTTCATCGAATTTCGAGTCGCCGGCTTTAATTTCAGGCTATGAAGGGCCAGGGTGGCGGCAATAAAAAGGATCACGCCGTAGCCAAAGTCGCCAATCATAATCCCGAAGAAAAGGATATACCAGGGTGCCATTAGGGGCGTCGGATCCATTTCCTTATACTGTGGAAGTGAGAAAGTCTCGACAATACTTTCGAACGGGCTGAAGATAGAGTTGTTTTTCAGCTGAATGGGAACCTCAGGATCGTCAACATCCGCTGCTTTGGACTCAAATACGTAGGTCCCTTCTTCAAGCTGAGCTTTCAGGATATTCTCAAATTCGCCTAAACGTTCCGTGGGAACATACCCATCCACAAGCGACATTTTATCGGTCTGGGCCATGTTCTTTTCCGACTCAGAAAGGCGCTTTCTGTAAGCTTCTAGCTCGTAAGCGGTTTCTAATAGGGAACGCTTGTTTTTCTCCAGATCTTTTAATTGTTCGATATCCTTTGCGATATTATTTTTTTCCTGCTGAATTTCATTTTCTCTTTCAGCAATCTGTTCTTGAATCGTACCTTGTCCTTTGAATGCGACAGGAGCAAAGCCGATATCATGGAGGAAATTTTCCAGCTTCTGATTATGGCCATAGGTCATAAGGAGAAGGTTGGCAATTTTCTCATCGGAGTAGAGAACCTCCAAATATGTTTCCTGAGCCTCAGTGGCAACAAACCGGCGAATTTCTTCCAGCCAGCGCACGGAAATGGAACCCATGCGGACCTTTACCGATTCAACCTTGCTGACCTGCTCAACGGGAACATCCAGGTTTTTCCAGTAAGAGAGAGCGTTCATCTTTTCATGAAGACGGCTAATCTGTTCTTCCGACCTTGTTTTGGCCTCCTTCAATGAAAGGACTTGACGAACGACTTCTTCCGGATTATTTTCTTTGACCAGTTCCTCACCTTGTTTCTGTCTCTTATACACATCTCCGAGCCCACGAGACATCTCAGGATCTCG
>CAMYOR010000026.1 GCA_947278105.1 uncultured Tissierellia bacterium | reverse complement strand
GTACCTATGCTGCGCAACGATTCCCATTCCTTTCCGCCTCGATTGGCAAGTTCGGATCCGGGATAGGCCTTGAGAAAATGAGGGCCCCTATTTTATCAGCCCCTCTTTTCTTAGTTCTTCATAATAGAGCATTTTGTAATAAAGGTAGGGGGCGTAATGACCGATCGTGGAAATGGAGAAAAAAACCTGAAGCCCACAGCAAATTAGGCGCACTACCATATCGGGTTTTGAAATATAAATGACGGTGGAAATCAAACAGATCATAAAAGAAAGATCGACGATTTTTCGGTAGTGGAGCGCTTTACTGCGAAGGCGGAGCATCTTCTGTTCCCTTTCCGGCCTTTAAGGCCATAAAAATATATTTTTCATTATACACCAAGTATGACCATGGAAAGGGCAGATCAAACGCTTTCTGTTTAAAAAGGGAGGGCGGACCCAAAGCCCCAAAAACCCTGTCAAATCGCCGACCTCGCTGTTTCACAGGAAAAGGTTGCCGATTTGACAGGGTTCGGACCCGATCTGACCTCAGTTAGGGGCTTTGCCCGAAAGGCCTACTCCACAAAACCGGTCATTTTGTATCCAGCCTTGTCAATGACCTTTTTGAATTCCTCTTCCAAGATTTCATGGTCTGCTTTTACATGAGCTTTTCCGCCTTCCAGATCTACCTGTGCCTGGACGCCGTCCATTTCATTTAAAGCTTTTTCCACATTCAGTTTGCAGTGGCCGCACATCATTCCTTCGATTTTTAAGGTTTTCTCCATGAGTTTTTTCCTTTCTTGATTGTTCTTTTGATCTTGTTGACCGGGTTTTTTTGAAATTTGTCCCCGGCCTTCACTTTCCTTTGTACCCTCTTTTTCCCAATACCGGACCTGCCATTGACCCACCTCTTCATCGCCTGGCCGGTAAGGGGCTGACCGATCAAAGCGGAAGGCCCGAAGGCTCAGGGCATTGGTGACAACAAAGAACGAAGAGAGGCTCATAGCAAAGGCGGCGATCATGGGATTTAGGGAAAGGCCAAAGGCCGGATAGAAAAGTCCGGCCGCAAGGGGAATGCAGAGGACATTGTAAAAGAAGGCCCAGAAATAATTCTGCTTAATTTTTTTCATGGTAAGTTTTGAAAGATCATAAGCCGCTACCACATCCTGAAGGTCCGAACGGACGAGGACAACGTCCGCCGAATCAATGGCAACGTCCGTTCCTGCCCCAATGGCAATGCCGACATCCGCCCTGCTTAAAGCTGGGGCATCGTTGATTCCATCCCCGACCATGGCCCATTTTTGCCGGGCCCCTTGCGAAGTCCCTTTTTCCTGCAGGTCACGAATTTTGGAATCCTTATCCTGGGGCAGAACCTCTGCCCGATAATCCGTAAGGCCCAGGGACCTGGCAATTACTCGGGCGGTCTTTTCGTTGTCACCCGTGAGCATGACCGTCTTTAAGCCCCGAATCCGCAGGTTCTCTAGAGCGATTTGGCTGGTGTTTTTCACCCGGTCTGCTGCCGCCGCCAGACCAATAAGCTTTCCGCCGGCGGCAAAGTACATGGGCGTCTTCCCCTCCTCGGCCAGCTTTTCGGCCGCCTCTCGGGCGAAAGAAGGGTCAATCCTTTCTTCTTCCATCAGGCGCAGGTTTCCGCCCACCATGGGGATCCTTTTTTTCTCGCCGGAAACTGCCCAGAGAAGCTCTGCCTTAATTCCCCGGCCGGGAATCGACTGAAAGTTTTCTGCGGGAAGGGGACTTAGGCCCTTCTTTTCCGCCGCCCGGACCATGGCTTCCGCCAGAGGCTGTTCAGAATTTTTTTCCAGAGAATAGAGAGCCTGTAAAAACGTATCCCCACTCCAGGCGGGATCAAAAAGGACCAAATCCGTCAGAAAGGGCCTGCCCTCCGTGAGGGTACCCGTTTTATCAAAGCAAATTCCATCCACCTGCCCCAGCTCCTGAAGAGCCGCAGCAGACTTAATGAGAAGTCCGTTCTCTGCCCCTTTGCCCGTTGCAGCCATCACAACAACCGGGGTTGCCAGCCCCAAAGCGCATGGACAGGAAATGACCAGGACGCTGATGGAAAGGCGCAGGGCAAATTCGAAGGGCGCACCCAAAAGAATCCAAATGAAAAAAGTGAAAAGGGAGATCCCGATGACCGCCGGGACAAAAACCCCGGCAATCCGATCCGCCAAAGACTGAATTGGCGCTTTTGTTGAGTTTGCTTCTTTGACGAGTTCGATAATTTTGGAGAGGGTCGTATCCTCTCCGACCGCCTCGGCTCGGAAAAGGAAGGCTCCGCTCTTATTCATGGTGGCCCCGGTTACCCGGTCCCCCTCTTTCTTAAAAACGGGAAGGCTTTCCCCGGTCAAAGCCGATTCATCGACCGAGCTTTGCCCCTGGACAAGGACCCCATCCAGGGGGATTCTTTCTCCCGGCCTTACGGAAATCAGATCTCCGACTTTAATTTCTTCAATAGGCACTTCTTTTTCAGCACCGTCTATGACGAGCCGGGCGGTATCCGGGGCAAGGTCGATCAGGGCTTCAATAGAAGAGCTGGTCTTCATTTTCGAGCGAACTTCAAGATACTTGCCGACCGTGATCAGCGTTAAAATCATCGCCGCTCCCTCAAAATAGAGCTCGTGCATATAGGTGTGAACAATTTCAGGACGATGGAAGCCCAGGCCGTAATTAATTCGAAAGAGGACGAAAATCCCGTAGAGGGTTGCTGCTGAGGCGCCTAGGGCAATCAGAGAATCCATATTGGGCGACCGGTGCCCCAGGGCCCGAAAGCCTCGGAGAAAGAAAATCCGGTTGACAAAAAGAATCGGGAGGGTAAGGAGGAGCTGGATCAGGGCAAAGGAAGCCGATCCGCCCGGTCCCTTCATCCAGTAAGGAATCGGAAGGCCAACCATGGAGCCCATGGAAAAATACATGAGAATAAGGAGGAAGGGGACCGAGACTTTAAGGCGGGTCTGCATTTCTTCCATTTGCTCCTCAAAGATGGATTTTTCCTTTCCTTTTTTGGCCCCCGCCGGATTTTTTTCGGAGGCCCTCTGAAGGGAAGCCTCATAACCGGCATCCTTCACCGCTTTTTCAATGAGGGAGGGATTTAACCGGTCGGGATCATAGGTAACTTCCATGGAGTTTGTCATCAGGCTTACCTCACAGGCCCCCATCCCTTCCAGCTTCTGAACGGCCTTCTGTACGGTAAGTTCACAGGCTGCACAGGACATCCCGCGGATATCATAACGTTCCTTCACCTTTTTTTCTTCAATTTCATTTTTTGCCATCCGCTTATCCTTTCTATGGAAATAGCCCTGAAAATAGGTTGAAATCAATTAGACAAGGCCATAAAATAATTTAAACACTCTTCTTTAATATACCCAGTGGGAACGAATTCTCTAATCCTTTGGGTCCCCTTGTTTGGTTTTTTCTTGGGAAAGAATGGGTACAATTAAAAACAATTCTACGATATTTTCTTCCTCTTCTTATTTTTCGATTCAAAGTTCGAAAGTTCGATAGAATAAAAAGGGAGAAAGGAAATACTCTATAAGAGAAATACCCTATAAGAAGTGAGGTAGATGATGTTCAACTCTGACAAAGATAATCCAAATCAGAAGCCAAGACCTTTGACTTACTATTATATTGTTGTCCTTGCCCTTTTAGTTCTTGCTCAGTTTATCTTCCGGCCTATGATTCGTGGAGCAAAGCAGGAAGAGGTCACCTATTCCCAGTTTGTGTCGATGATTGAAAAGGGCCAGGTCAAATCGGTGGATCGCCAGGAAAACCAATATGTTTTTGAAGCCAAAGACAAGAACGGGAAAGCCGTCACCTATAAAACAGGCCCCTGGCAGGATGAAAAGCTTACAGACCTTTTAAAGAAAAACAATGTGGAATTTAAAGCAACCATTCCCACCACCCCCAACCCCTGGCTGGCCTTTGCTCTCACCTTCCTTTTCCCTTTGGTCTTTTTATGGTTCATCGGATCCCGCCTTTTAAAAAATATGAATGGCGGCAATGCCATGTCCTTTGGAAAGTCCAATGCCAAGGTCTACGTCAAGGCAAAAAGCGGTAAATCCTTTGCTGACGTGGCTGGTCAGGATGAGGCGAAGGAAAGCTTAAACGAAGTGGTGGATTTCTTATCTCATCCTGGAAAATACCGGGAAATCGGAGCCGTCTGTCCCAAGGGTGTCCTGCTCGTCGGCCCCCCGGGAACAGGAAAAACCCTCCTTGCTCAGGCCGTAGCGGGCGAGGCGAGAGTGCCCTTTTTCTCCATTTCCGGAGCAGAATTTGTGGAGCTGTTCGTGGGCATGGGGGCTTCCAAGGTCCGCGACCTTTTTAAGGAAGCCAAAAAGAAATCCCCCTGCATCGTCTTTATTGATGAAATTGATGCCATCGGAAAAAGAAGGGATACCGCCGGCTTTTCCGGCAATGATGAAAGAGAGCAAACCCTCAACCAGCTTTTAAGCGAAATGGACGGCTTTGATTCCAATACCGGCGTGGTGATCCTGGCAGCGACAAACCGCCCGGAAATCCTGGATCCCGCCCTGACCCGGCCGGGACGTTTTGACCGGCAAATTCGGGTGGAACTTCCTGATATTCGGGGAAGGCTGGACATTTTAAAGGTTCACGCCAAGGACGTGCGGATGGCAGCGGATGTGGATCTGAAGGTTGTGGCCAGGATGACTGCAGGCGCTTCCGGGGCGGACCTTGCCAACATTATCAATGAAGGGGCTCTGCGGGCCGTTCGAAGCAAGAGAAACCGGGTAACGACCGAAGATCTAGTGGAATCGGTTGAAACCGTCATTGCCGGTCAGCAGAGGAAAAATGCCGTGATCAGCGACCGGGACAAGAAGATTATCGCTTACCATGAAGTGGGCCATGCCCTGGTTGCCGCCATGCAGAAGCTGTCGGCGCCGGTGACAAAAATCACCATCATCCCCCGGACTTCGGGGGCCCTGGGATACACCCTCCAGGTGGACGAGGAGGAAAAAGTTCTTCAAACCCGGGAAGATCTTTTCAACATGATCGTTGTTCTTACTGGGGGAAGATCGGCGGAAGAGCTGGTCTTTAAGACAAAGACGACCGGAGCCGCCAACGATATTGAAAAAGCCACCCAGCTCGCCCGGGCCATGGTCACGGAATTTGGCATGACGGAAAAGTTCGACTTCATCCAGCTGGAAAAAAGACTTTCCCGGTACCTGGGTCCTCAGGCTGAGCTTCAGGCTGCGCCCAAAACAGCTTCTTCCATTGATCAGATGGTCCAGGAGATTATTTCAGAAGCCCACCGCCAGGCGATCGGCATCCTTACTGAATATGACCAGCAGCTCCATGACATCGCTTCCTACCTTTTAGACAAGGAAACCATTACCGGTGAAGAATTCATGGAGATCTTGGATCAAAGCCTGAAATTTTACGGGAAAGAAACGGTATCGGAGAAAAAAGCCCGGGAAAAGAAGGAAGCCGAGGAAGAGGAGAAGGATGCTTTGACCAGCCCAGCGGAGAGGAAAAAAGCGGAGGAAGCTTTAAAAGCTTCGAAGGAGAAGGAAGATGCTTCTGCGGGAGCGGAAGACCCTACAGAGAGTTCGGAAGATCTGTCCATGAAAAAGGATGATCTGCCGGAGGATCCGGCCCGATGAATGGCTTTAAGGACCAAGAACCACAGGGCCTGGGGATTTCCCGGGGAAGGACGGATTGGAATACAGAAGTGATTCAGGTAGGAAGCTCCGATCAGGTAAGGTCCGATTCTTCTTCCAAGGAGGCCCTGAACCGGGCTGCCCGGCTGATTCAGGAGGGGGAGCTGGTGGCCTTTCCCACCGAAACGGTTTATGGACTGGGTGGAAATGGACTGGAACCTTCGGCCTGCAGGAAAATTTTTGAGGCTAAGGGCCGGCCTATGGATAATCCTCTAATTCTTCATATTTTTGACCTTTCACAGGTGCGGGACCTGGCCCGGGAGGTCAGTCCCCGGGCAAAGAAGCTGATGGAAGACCTTTGGCCGGGACCGATGACCCTGATCTTTAAAAAAACATCCCGGGTTCCTTTTGAAGCAACGGGAGGAGGGGATACGGTTGGAATCCGGATGCCGGTGCATCCGGTGGCCCGAGAATTTTTAAAAAGGTGTGACCTTCCTGTTGCAGCCCCTTCCGCCAATCTCAGCGGCCGTCCTTCTCCTACGAATGCCGCTGACGTTTATCAGGATATGAATGGGAGAATTCCTCTCATTTTGGACGGAGGATTTTCGGACATCGGCATTGAATCTACGGTGGTGGACCTTACCCGGGAGCCGGCCTTGATTTTAAGGCCCGGCTTTTATACGCCGGAGGACCTGGCCCCTTATTTGCCGGAGATTCAAGTGGATCCGGGAATTCTTAAAGAGGGGCAGATCCCCCGATCTCCGGGGCAAAAGTACAGGCATTATGCGCCCAAAGCCCAGATGACGGTATTTCTTGGGCCCCGGGGCCCTGTAGAAAAAAAGCTGGTGGAGGAATACCTTAACCGGAAAGATTCAAAAAAAACAGGCCTGCTTCTTTTTGAAGATTCCATTGACCCGGTAAGAAGGGCGATTGAGGAAAAGAGCGGAGGATCCCCCTTGATTTTTAACCAGGGAAGTCGGGACCAGCTTCTTTTCATGAGCCACAGTCTTTTTACTCACCTCCGTCATTTTGACCGGGAAGGAGTGGAAGAAATTTTGGCGATGGGGGTTCCAGCTCGGGGCTATGGGGCGTCCATCATGAACCGAATGAAGAAGGCGGCCGGAGGCCGAATCTTTGAAGTCAGAGAAGAAACGAGCGAAAAAAAATCCTGAAAATTGAAAAAGGGAAAAGATGAGGAGAGCAAAATGAATAAGCTGACAATTTTAGACCATCCGCTGGTAAAGCATAAGTTAACGAAACTACGGGACAAGCATACCGGGACCAATGAATTCCGGCAGCTTGTCAGTGAAATCGCTCTCCTGGAGGCCTACGAGGCGACTCGAAACCTGCCTCTGGAAACTATCGAAATTGAGACGCCCTTGGAAAAGACAACGGGCTATCTCCTTACGGGGAAAAAGCTTTGCTTTGTTCCTATCCTGCGCGCAGGTTTGGGCATGGTCGATGCCTTCCTGGAAATCGTCCCCGCGGCGAAGGTCGGCCACATTGGCCTCTACCGGGATCCCAATACCCATCAGCCGGTAAAATACTATTTCAAAATGCCGCCCGATATTGCCGAGAGAGAAATTTTTATCGTTGATCCCATGCTGGCAACTGGAGGCTCTATGGTCGATGCCATTACCATGTTAAAGGACCTGGGGTGCAAGACCATTCACGCGGTCTCCATTATCGGGGCTCCGGAGGGAGTAAAGGCTGTTCATCAGGCCCATCCCGATGTCGATATTACCCTGGCCGGCCTGGACCGGGAGCTCAACAAGGATGCCTACATTCTTCCCGGACTTGGGGATGCCGGAGATCGTTTATTTGGCACTAAATAAACATAAAGACCTTCCTTTTTTCTAAAAAATTTTACGGAGAAAGGGAAGCTTTCGGAGATTCATAACATTAGTCAGGAGCTTTTATGACCTATATCCGAGTCCGCAGGAGTGAACCCCTGAGGGGAAGGGTTCAGATCAGCGGAGCAAAAAATGCCGCCCTGCCCATCTTAGCCGCGGCTCTCCTGGGCGGAGACCCAATCGCCTTCGATGGGGTTCCTCCCCTTAAAGACGTTGAAATCATGATTGAGGTTCTCCAGGCTTTGGGCTGCGAGGCCCAAAGAACCGGTGAAGATGCCATTGTCATTAATCCCAAGGGGGTCTTTGGCAGTGAACCCCCTTATGATCTGGTAAGCCAGATGAGGGCTTCCTTTGTTGTGATGGGGCCTCTGCTTTCCCGTTTTGGACGGGCAAAGATTGGCCTTCCCGGTGGGTGCAGCATTGGAAAGCGGCCGGTAGACCTGCATCTAAAAGGCTTTATGGCCCTGGGGGCCTCCATTAACGAAGGCTCGGATTTTATCGAAGCCCAAGCTCCTGCCGGAGGCCTGATCGGAGGCCTCGTCTACTTGGATTTCCCCTCGGTCGGTGCAACACAGAATATTATGATGGCTGCCGTCCACGCAAAAGGAGAAACGACGATTGAAAACGCCGCCATGGAGCCTGAAATTGTTGATCTGGCGAACTTTCTCAATAAGATGGGAGCAAAGGTCCGCGGAGCAGGCACCTCTACGATCGTCATCCGGGGAGTCCAGGACCTGGGTGGAGCCCGGCACACGATCATCCCCGACCGGATTGAAGCTTCGACCTTTCTGGTTGCTGCGGCGATGACGGGGGGCGAGGTCCGGGTGGAAAACGTGATCGCCCAACATATTCGTCCAATTTTGGCCAAGCTTCAGGAAGTGGGCTGCAATATTGAAGAATCCGAGGATGAGGATGTGATTATTCTTCGTTCGAACGGAAGACCGAAGGCAACCAAGATCCGCACCCTTCCCTATCCGGGCTTTCCCACGGATGTTCAGGCCCAGTTTATGGCCCTGACCACCATTAGCCGGGGCCAGAGTCAGGTAGAAGAGACCGTTTTTGAAAATCGATTTATGCACGTCGATGAGCTAAATAAAATGGGGGCTTTAATTGTCACCAGCGGAAATGAAGCCATTATCCGAGGGGTAGACCACCTAGTGGGGGCCAAGGTTCAGGCAACGGACCTTAGGGCTGGGGCGGCGCTTGTTTTGGCCGGCCTGGTTGCAGAAGGGGAAACGCAGATCTCGAACGTTTACCACCTAGACCGGGGTTACTATAAATTTGAGGAAAAGCTCCGAGGCCTGGGAGCCGACGTGGCCCGGATGGAAGAATAAGGTATAAATATTAATAGCCATGGAGGAGAAGCGCCATGAAGGTTCAAGGGACGGTCGAAAAAATTCGTTTTCGAAACCGGGAAAACGGGTGGACCGTACTCGTCTTATCGACAGAAGATGGACCCCTGACCTGCGTGGGCGCTTTTTTGTCTTGCCGGGAAGGGAAGGAGCTGATTTTAGAGGGAGATTTGACCTTTCATCCCCAATATGGGGACCAGCTTCAGGTTCATTCTGCCCAAGAGGTTGAGCCAACCAGCGAAGCCCAGCTGATCCGTTACCTTTCCTCGGGCCTCATTCCCCATGTGGGTCCCAAAACAGCGCAGAAGCTCGTGGATCTCTATGGGAAAGAGGTTTTGGAGGTCATCCGGAACAATCCCAAAGCCCTTCTTAAAATTCGGGGAATTGGAGAAAAAAAGGCAGAGAAAATTCGCCAGGCGGTCCTTGATCAGGAGGAGATGCGGAAAACTCTGATCTATTTGCATTCTTTGGATCTGGGTCCCCAAACCTCGACGCTCATATTGGAATATTATGGAACCCGGGCTCAGGAGGTGATCGAAGAAAATCCCTATCAGCTGGCCGAGGACATTCACGGGATCGGCTTTCTCACGGCCGATCGAATTGCCCGGAAACGAGGGGTCGAGGTTGATTCTTTTTTTCGGACAAAGGCGGCGCTCCTCTATGCCATGGAAAAGGAAATGGTCCAGGAAGGGTCCTGTTACTGGACCCGGGAGGAAATTCTTCGTTCTTTAAGAAGGCTTTTAGAAATGGAGCCGGTCCGGGTGGACGAGGCGCTTCGGGACTTATCTCTTTCCGGGAAAATTTACCAGTCGGCCGATGGAAGAGTTTATCTCTTCTGGATGGCTCAGATGGAGGAAAAAATTGGGGCCAAACTGGCCCAAATGCTCAGAGAAAGCCAGGAAAGGCCCCCGCTTTTTGTCCATCAGGAGGCCGTTGAAAGCTCCATTTGCCTGCACCTTTCCGACCAGCAAAAAAGAGCCATTCTTGAGACGGCAAAAACCCCCATTATGGTCATTACGGGGG
>CAMYOR010000025.1 GCA_947278105.1 uncultured Tissierellia bacterium | reverse complement strand
CGAAGGGGATGGGGGAGATAAAAAAGACTATTATATGCCCGCCGCCCATATCAAACGTTTTGAATTAAAAACGGGAGATCTCGTTGAAGGGATTGTCGGGGATGCGAGAGACAAAGAAAAGTATGCCCCGATCATTTATCTTAATACGGTCAACGGCACCTCTCCGATGGAGTTTAAGCACCGGTCAACCTTTGATAACCTGACCCCGATCTATGCGAACGAAAGAATCCAGCTGGAGCAGGGAATGGCCGACGTTTCCAACCGGATCGTGGACCTGGTCGCTCCGATTGGCAAGGGACAAAGAGGCCTGATTGTCAGCCCCCCCAAGGCAGGAAAAACGACTCTTTTAAAGTCCATTGCCCGGTCAGTGGAATCCAAATATCCGGAAATCTACCTTTTTATTCTTCTTATTGACGAAAGACCGGAAGAAGTGACGGACTTTGAATGGTCTGTCAACCGGATGAGAAAGCAGGACGATCCGATTCGTACGGAAGTGATTGCTTCGACTTTTGATAAAACTGCTCAGAATCACACAAAAATTGCGGAAGAGCTTTTGGAAAGAGCTAAGCGGCTGGTGGAAAGTGGACAGGATGTCATGATTCTCTTGGACTCCCTGACCCGCCTTTCCCGGGCTTATAATATTGTCACCCCGCCTTCGGGAAGGACCCTTTCCGGCGGCCTGGATCCGGTAGCCCTTTATCCTCCCAAGGCTTTTTTTGGCGCAGCCAGAAACATTGACGGTGAGGGATCGTTAACAATTCTAGCCACCTGCTTGCGTGACACCGGCTCCAGGATGGACGATATGATCTATGAAGAGTTCAAGGGGACAGGAAACATGGAAATCCACCTTAACCGCGATCTCTCGGAACTGCGTATCTTCCCTGCGATTGACATCTTCGCCTCGGGAACCCGGCGGGATGACCTTCTCCTTAGCGAGGAAGAAGAAAAAACTCTCATCCGGATCCGCCGGGAGGGCCGTCAGCAAAATCCCATCGACACCATGGAGCAATTTGTTCGCCTCATAAAAAATACGAAAACCAATAAGGATTTTTGTCAGTTGATCTTAAAAAAGCAATTTTAGGGGACCATGGTTATGCAAAGAAATTTCTTACAAAAAGCAATGGTCATCGGGACCGGACTTTTTGTTTTCGCTTCCTGCGGGATCAGCTCGAATTCTCTTAAGCCGGGAACTTATGAAGGCTCTGGTCAGGGCTATGACCGGGAGACGCCGATCCGCCTTACCGTCACCATTGACGAGACGGGATCTGTTTATGACTGCAGGATCCTCCAACATAAGGAAACCGCAGAAATTGGGGGAAAGGCACTGGATCAGCTCCGCCAGGAAGCCATTAATAAAAACGGGGAAAAGGTCGATACCGTCTCCGGGGCCACCCGAACCAGCGAAGGCTTTCGCCAGGCCATTAAAGCTGCCCTGGATGCTGCTCGCAAGGCAGCAAAGGAGTCTGGAGAAAACTAGTGGATATCATGGTAAATGTTGAAAGATACCCATTGATTGACTATAATGAGTAGTACGTGATTTATTTTTAAGGAGGAAGTTATGGCTCAGTACAAGCTAAATGTTCAGCGTCGTGATGCGCACGGTAAAAATCAAGTCGACAAACTGAGAGATCAGGGGATCGTGCCAGGCGTTATCTATCATAAAGAAGGCGAAAATGAAAACGTTCAGGTCAATGGTCTTGAGTTCAGAAAGACTTATCTTTCAGCGGGAACCTCTGCTTTGGTGGACTTAAATGTAGAAGGGGAAAACCAGACCGTTCTGATTAAAGATGTTCAGATCCAGCCCGTGAAGGACCAGATGCTTCACGTCGATTTCCAGGAAGTCCGCGCGAACGAAAAACTGAAGGTGACCATTCCAGTTGTTCTGGTTGGCCGCGACAATATCCGCGTTCAGCCTTCCATCCTCTTACAGCTTTTGGAAGAGGTTGAAGTCGAGTGCTTCCCAAGAGATATTCCCCAGACCGCCGATGTCAATGTGACGGAAATGCAAATTGGGGATGTTGTAACGGTTGCCGACCTTGATATTTCGAAAAACGATGCCATTCAAATCCTCCTGCCTGCCGAAGAGCCGGTCGCTTCTCTGAGCGAACCCAATAAAGAAGAAGTTGAACCCGCGGCAGAAGAAATGGAAGAAGCCTCCGCAGCGGATGTCCCCGAAGTGGGTAAAGAAGATAAAAAGGAAGAAGAGGAATAGGAATCGTCCTCTCATACCCGAGATGATGATGGTGGAGGCAGAAATTCCTGCCTCCTTTTTTATTCAAAAAATGCCTGTGAAAATTCGGAAAGAGATCTTCTTTTCTTGGACCCATCGAAGGCGAGCCTTTTCCGATCTTTCATTTTACCGATGTTCCACAGAGAGTGCGGGAGGTGGGTCATGGATGAGATGAGAAAAAACCAGTTTCCCCAGATTCAAGGGTATATCTTTGATCTGGATGGGACCCTGATTGATTCCGAAAGAATGATTGTGGAAGAGGTGAACCAGATCCTCCCGGAATACGGGATCGGTCCCGAGGAAATTGATGCCTATACCCAGGCCATGAGAGGGCTGAACCATGCCGAGGGCGAAAAAGTCTTTCACCGTTTTTTTGATGGAAGGGTCCAGTACCCCTCCTACCAGGCTCTTCTCCTGAAAAGAGTCCGGGAAAAAATTGAAGAGGGGGGACTTCATCTCATGCCGGGTGCCCGGGCCATGGTAAATTTTGCAAAGGCCCATGGTAAAATCGCCCTGGCGACATCGACTCCCGAGGTCCTGGCCTGGAAGAAGCTTGAGGCGGTGGGTCTTGACAAAGACTTTGACCTCTGCGTTTTCGGAGACCATGTCCTTGTTTCTAAGCCCGATCCTCAGATTTTTTTCATGGCCGCCTCCGGCCTCGGCCTGGACCCGGAAAGGGTCTTAATTTTGGAGGATTCCAACAATGGCGCTTTGGCCGGGATTTCCGGGGGCTTTCCCACCTTTTTTATTGAGGATTTGTCGAAACCCCAGCCCCTTGTATTAGAGAAGGTCCAGGGCTTCTTCTCGAATTTGGAGGAGGCGCTGACATTTTTGGAGGAGATTTTTGACTAAGGTTCTAATTGCCATGTCGGGCGGCGTGGACTCGACGGTAGCTGCCTACCTTTTGAAAGAAAAGGGCTTTGACCTTGTCGGCCTTACAATGCGCCTGTACCCACCCACTCCGGAAAAGTTTATCGGGGAAAACGGGGAATTGGATATCCATCGAATCGATCTGACCCAAGACGAAGAGTCGGCCAGGGACATGGCTCAAAGTCTGGGGATTGACTTTCACCTGGTGGACCTTTCCGCGCATTTTGAAGAAAAGGTGATTCGTCCCTTTATTAAGACCTACGAAAAAGGGTGGACGCCGAATCCGTGCGTCTTTTGCAATAAGTATTTAAAATTTGGCGCACTTTTTTCCTATGCAAAAATCTATGGCCTAGACTTTGTTTCAACGGGCCATTATGCTTCAGTTGAAAGCTTTCAGGGGACCTATCAGTTAAAGAGAGGCAGGGATCGGTCGAAGGATCAGTCCTATATGCTCTTTCAGATGGGCCAGGAGGAGCTTTCCAAAGTCCTTTTTCCCCTGGGCGGATTCTATAAGGAAGAGGTAAGAACCATTGCAGAAAAAGCAGGCCTTGCGAGCTGGAACCGGCCCGATTCGGAAGATATTTGTTTTATTCCGGACGGAAATTACGTTGAATTTTGCCAAAACCATGACCATAAAATCTACCCTCCCGGAACATTAGTGAACCGGCGGGGAGAGGTCCTGGGCAAGGGAAAAAGTCCAATGGCCTATACCATTGGTCAAAGACGGGGCTTGGGCCTTGCCTTGCCCAGACCCGCCTATGTTTTGGACAAGAATATGGAAAGGGGAGAGGTCATTGTTGGAGATGAAGAAGAGCTCTTCTTTCAAGAAATCTTCTGTCCGGACTGGAATTGGATGAGCGGAAAACGGCCCGAGGGGCTTAGTCGGGCTCAGGTAAAAATCCGTTACCTGGCCAAAGAAGCCCCTTGCCTTATCAAGTCTTTATCATCTTCTTCTGGCCCTGACCAGGTCCTTATTCGCTTTGACCGTCCGCAGAGGGCCCCCGCCCCGGGCCAGTCAGCCGTCGCCTACGATGGAGATCTTGTCCTCGGAGGCGGGACAATTACAAAAATCTTCGATCCCGAGGATGGAGAAAAAAACTTTTAAATTTGGAGGATAACAATTCATGAAAATTATTGTTTGCAAGGATTATGATGAAATGAGCAAGGAAGCGGGAAAGATTGTTGCCCGGCAAATCCAGGAAAAACCCGATTCCGTCTTGGGCCTTGCCACTGGCTCCACCCCAATCGGCCTTTACCAGTACCTGATCCAGGCCTATGAAGCAGGGGAAATTGACTTTTCCAAAATCACGACCTTCAACCTGGATGAATACATCGGCCTTTCTGAGGAAAATGACCAGTCCTACCATTATTTTATGAACGAAAATCTCTTTTCCAAAGTGAACCTGCCCAAAGAAGCCATCCACTTTCCCGCAGTGGAGGGAGAGCTTTTTGGCCGCGGCTATGACCGGGCGATTGAAAAGGCCGGCGGCATTGATCTTCAGGTCCTGGGAATTGGCCGTGATGGACATCTGGCCTTTGTTGAACCCGGCGAAAAGCTAAACGTCTTTACCGGAAAATCGGATCTTTTGCCGGAGACGATTGAGGATAATGCCCGTTTCTTCGAGTCCAGGGACCAGGTTCCCACCCAGGCTGTCTCCATGGGCATGGGGTCGATTATGCGGGCAAAGAAGCTCCTGATTTTAGCGAACGGGAAGGCCAAAAGAGATGCCGTTTCGCAGATCATTAAGGGAGAGAAGGTCACGACCCTTTGTCCGGTTACCTTTGCCCTGATGCACCCGGATGCGACGCTGATTGTCGATGAAGAGGCGGCCGGCGGTCCTTCCACTTGTCCCATAGCTTAAGGATCCAGGAAAAGCAGATATTTTTTCGAACTCTTTAAACTCAAAAATAAACTCGTAAAGTAAAGCAGTCTGGCCCAATGGGCCAGACTGCTTTTTATTACAAGATATTCAACAAGAAAGGAGGGCTTAATTCTCCTGCTTTTTAATCGATTCAACCACCGAATCTGCCAGGGCGTAAATATCCTTGACGCTGGTATCGTTGACCGAGGACATGAAGGAAACTTCGGAATCCAGATAGTAGATCTCGAACATCTGATCCAGGATCTTCTTCATGGCAGAAGCCGAGTTCGGAGCCCAGGTACCATTTTCAATGATGCCGATGGTTCTCTTCTGGAGGTTGAGGTCCACCATTTCATTGAGGAAGTTTTTCATTGGAGGATAGACTTCCAGGTTGTAGGTTGGGCAGGCCAAGATGATATGTCCGACACGGAAGGCTTCAGAAATCAGATAAGAGGCATGGGTCTTGGAAACATCCCAAACCGTGACATCTGTGATGCCGCGTTTTACGATTTCAGAAGCAAGAATCTGTGCAGCCCCTTCAGTGTTTCCGTACATCGAGCCATAAACAATCATGACGCCATTGTCCTCGGGCGTATAAGAGGACCATTTATCATATTTATCAATAATATATCCTAAATTATCTCTCCAAACCGGGCCATGAAGAGGGCAGATGACCTTGATGGGAAGCTGGCCAGCGACCTTTAAAACCGCCTGAACATAGGGACCATACTTACCGACAATGTTTGTGAGATAGCGGCGAGCTTCACTCAGCCAATCTCTGTCAAAGTCAACTTCATCTTCAAAGAGTTTCCCATCCAAGGCCTTAAAAGAGCCAAAAGCATCCGCCGAGAAAAGAACGCCATTGGTAGTATCTAAGGTTGCCATGGGCTCTGGCCAGTGGACCATGGGCATCTGAACAAAGGCGAACTTATGGGCGCCCGAGGAGAAGGTATCTCCGGTTCCCACGGTGATTTTCTTTTCACAGTGGAAATTATACTGGGTCATGAAATAGAAACCCTTTTCTGTGGAGATCACGGTTGCATTCGGATAATGATCAAGAACAGCCTGGAGGCTGGCGGCATGGTCAGGCTCCCAGTGGTTCACGATGACATAGTCCAGGTCTCTTCCATTGAGGACATATTTAATATTGTCTAATAACTGACGGCAGGCACCCCAATCAACGGTATCAAAAAGAACCGTTTTTTCGTCTAGTAAGAGATAGGCGTTGTAAGAGACGCCCCAGGGGATGGGATGAATGTTTTCAAAAAGGTGAGTCCGGTGATCGTTGGCACCAATCCAATACAGATCTTCAACGACTTGACGTACATTATGCATAGAAAAACCTCCTTTAATCCCGCCCGAGCCGGGAAAAGGCCCGGGCGAATGTCAATGTTCTTTGCTTTAAGAACGAAACAAGATTTCCAGCCTATTTGGCAGGAATGAAACCTTCCTTGCCATCCCCGCACTTGGGGCAGAGATAGGTATCCGGGACCTGATCAAATGGAGTTCCTGGAGCAACGTCCGCCTCGGAATCGCCATAGATAGGATCATAGCGATGGCCGCAGCCGCCGCAGACATAGACGCCTTCCGCCGTCTTCGGTTCCTGCTTGACGTGGCGCTTCTTCTTTTCAAAGGTTTCTGCTGGATGTCTTTCCTGACCCTGGTCAAGCTCTTTTGCTAAGAGAGGCATGATTTCCATGATATCGCCGACAATGCCATAATCCGCATTCGCAAAAATCGGGGCCTTGGGGTTGGTGTTGACGGCAACGATCGTGGCCGCTTCTTTGATGCCCTTCAGATGCTGGCCGGCACCGGAAATACCCATGGCCATATAGAGGTTGCCCTTGAATTTCTGACCAGACATCCCAATGTATCGTTCGATCGGTAAATATTCCAGAGTTTCAGCAACAGGACGGGAGGAAGAAATGGCAGCGCCGGCAGCCTTTGCAAGCTCTTCAGCAAGGGCCAAATTCTCTTTGTCGCCAATGCCTTGGCCAACGGAAACCAACCGTTCCACTTCGGTAACGGGAGCATAGGGATCAACGGTGGTATCAAAGGTGTATCCATCGGCCTTAAGGGCTTCGACCAGCTGCTTCACCTGCTCCTCAGGAGTGCCCTCAATCATGATATTCTTGCGGGGACCCGTGACAGAACCAGCTTTACCGGAAGCGACAGGAGCAGCCTGGCCGCTGCGCTTATGGCCAATCTTTCCAACCGTCTGGCTGGCGATGACAATTCTCATCACTTCGTTTGTGCCTTCGTAGATCTGGGTGATCTTGGAGTCGCGGTACATTCTTTCGACATCCATGCCCTTAATAAAGCCGGAGCCGCCGAAGATCTGCAAGGCTTCTGAAGTAACCCACTCTGCTGTATCGGAGGCAAAAAGCTTTGCCATCGCAGCTTCCTTGGTGTATTTTTTATGGTTTGTTTTAAGTTCTGCTGCCTGATAAACTAAGGCGCGGGCTGCGGAAATTTGTGTTTCCATATCGGCAAGCTTGAAGGAAATGCCCTGATTTGCAGCAATAGGCTGGCCAAACTGAACTCTCTGACGAGAATATTCCAGAGCCGCCTCAAAGGCTCCCTGAGCAATGCCCAGAGCCTGGGATGCAATCCCGATCCGGCCGCCATCCAAGGTCTTCATGGCGATGATAAAGCCGTCGCCTTCTTTTCCTAAAAGATTTTCTTTTGGAACTTTTACATTATTAAAGGATAATTCTGAAGTTAAAGAGGAACGGATGCCCAGCTTGTCATATTGGTTGGGGAAGGTGAAGCCTTCCCAGCCTTTTTCCACGATGAAAGCGGAAATTCCGTGAACTCCTTTTTCCGGGCTGGTAACGGCGAAGATAACATAAATGTCCGCTCTTTGTCCATTGGTGATAAAGATTTTTCCACCGTTTAAAACATAGTGGTCTCCCTCAAGAACTGCGGTGGTTTCTGTGCCGGAGGCATCTGAACCTGCGTGCTCTTCCGTAAGACCATAGGCGCCAATCTTCTCGCCCTTGGCCAGGGGGACTAAATATTTTTGTTTCTGCTCCTCGGTCCCATATTCTGCAATGGGCCAGGTGCCTAGGGAAGTATGAGCAGAGCAGATGACACCGGTGCCTCCGTCTACTCGGGAGAGTTCCTCAACGGTGATGGCATAAGATGTCGCATCTAAGCCAGAACCGCCGTACTCTTTAGGATAGGGAATCCCAAGCAATCCCATTTTTCCCATCTTCTGAACAACTTCCTCAGGAAACTCGCTTTCCTGGTCGAGACGGAACGCAATTGGCTTGACTTCTTTTTCAGCGAAGTCTCTGACAATTTTACGTAAGGCCTCATGTTCTTTTGTGGTCAGTGCCATAAATTAGTCCTCCTTTGATTTGCGCTTATATTCATTTTTCAAGGGGCCCATAAAGCCCGATGCAAGGCCCTTTAGAAAAACGAAAGCGAACCTTTTTATAAGCCTGGGTGATTGGATCTTACGACAATATTTGATTACCCTTTTTTTAGTTTCCATCACGAAAAAAGATGGGAAAAAGGGAGCGAAGGGAGGCTCGGCTTAAAGTGGAGTATTTCCATACGCTTTTAAAGATATCATATAAGAATGACCGAAAGATTGCAATATGAAAAAGGGGAACTTATGAAAATTTTGGTTTTTTTATTAGACAAAGATTTTTCAGAAGATACACTTAACAGGAGAGATTTATTCTCAATAACAATGGATTATTTTTGCGGAGTCCGCATTTTTTCCCCGAGTCAATGTTATAACATATGCTTTTCACAAACAACTCTATATTTCATTGTTTCCAGTAAGATAGTTTTACCGATTTCCTTTCATCTAAATGCCGGTAAACTAGGGGTCTACCGAACTAAACTAGCAGTCGGTTGAGTAAACCGGGAAGAAAGTGGTAGGATTCAGTCATCGATCGAAGGAAAGGAGCCAGGAAGTGATAAAGAAAAAAACGCTTGGCATGATGATTGCCTCATTAAGAAAAGAAAAAGGAATCACCCAGCTTCAACTTGCGGAAAAAATGGGCGTAACCGATAAAGCCGTATCCAAATGGGAAAGAGATATTGCTTGTCCCGATATCAATACCATTCCCAAACTTGCGGAGGAGTTTGAAATTAGTGTCGATGAGCTTATGCAGATGAAGGCTGAATCACAAGGCGAAGCAAAGAAAGATTCAACACCAGTGATCCATACCATTATGAAAGCCATTGCCCTTGCCATGGGCGTGGGGGTCGGGGTTCTATCTATCCTCAAGGAACTGGATGCAAATTCGGGGATGGGAATGCTTGGATTAGGACTTGCCTGTCTGGCGATTGTTACTCTGGCAAAAAAGGACCAGGAGTCTTGAATTAAATTTTTACACCATATCCTGTTCTTTCTAGTGGGTTCTGAGGACTTCAAAATTTCCACTGCATTTTCTACAACGAAGGCCCTTTTTTACCATTCATGCTCTGCCCACACCTAGTTGCAAGGCTGGAAAAAATCTTGTATAATCTTAGTAAGTTCCACAAGCAGGTGGAACTTTCTTTAAAAATCAAAGGTCAAAGTTGGTCAAAAAGAGACGGAGTAAGAGACAATGAGCGGTTTAACGAATGAAATCGAACAGTTCCTTCTGGAGCTCTTAAACCAGTGTGATAACGGAAGGCTGGAGATCGGACGAAATGAGCTGGCGGAGCGGTTCAACTGTGCCCCCTCCCAGATCAACTACGTCCTTACCACTCGTTTTACCCCTTATCAGGGATATTATATTGAGTCTCGCCGAGGTGGGTCTGGATTTATTCGGATTGTCCGCCTATCCCGGGACCCCGATCAAATGATTAAAAGCCTTTACGAATCAAAAATCACCGATTCCTTAACCGCAGGAAAGGTCCAGCATATCCTTCAGTCTCTTTATGAACAGGGGATTTTGGAAAAGAGGGAGCTGGTCCTCATGGCCATGGGAACGGATGACCAGGCATTAAAGTCGGTCCCCTTGGAAAAGCGCAATGAGCTTCGAGCTCAGATTTTTAAGAATATGCTTTTAGTC
>CAMYOR010000024.1 GCA_947278105.1 uncultured Tissierellia bacterium | reverse complement strand
CCCTGTAAGAGCTCATCCAAGGTCGGAGTTTTTGAATCGATCTATGCCGATATTGGAGACCGGCAGTCGATTGAATTAAGCCTTTCTACTTTTTCGGCTTCCATGTCCAACATCGTCGAAATTCTAAAAAAAGCGGACCCAAACTCCTTGGTGCTTTTTGATGAGCTGGGCGCCGGGACGGATCCGGTGGAAGGAGCGGCCCTTGCCATGGCCATCTTATCCTATGTCACCGACAAAGATATTCGCACCCTGGCAACGACCCATTATGCTGAGCTGAAGCTTTTTGCCATCAAAAATAAAAGGGTACAAAATGCGTCGGTGGAGTTTGATGTCCAGACACTTTCCCCGACTTATAAGCTGGTGATCGGTCTGCCCGGAAGGTCCAATGCCTTTGAGATATCCAAAAGACTGGGTCTGCCGGATTTTATTTTGTCCGATGCCGAAAACCGAGTTCGTTCAGAAAACATTAAATTTGAAGATGTCCTGGCCGATATTGAGAAGAGCAGAAAAGAATCCGAAGAGAAAAAGCTGGCTATGGAAAAACAGGCCGAGGCCTATGCGCTAAAACTTAAAGGGATGCAAAGGGATTTGGACCGAGCGCAAAAGGAGTACAAGAGACAGGTTGAGGAGGCGAAGGAAGAGGGAAGAGACCTGATCAGGCAGGCAAAAGAAACCGCCCAAGACCTTATTCGTGAGGCGAAACAGGCAAAAAAGTTTTCCACCCCGGAATTGGACCGGGCTTTAAATGCGGTCAATGAGCGGGCAAAAGAAGCAGAGGACCGGCTGAAGCCCTCTTTGTCCTCCTCTGTTCGAAAAAAAGGGGCAGACGATCCCCACTCTCTCAAGATTGGCGATCGGGTGGAGATTCTTTCGCTGGGACAAAATGGAATTCTTGTGGCCGGGCCCGACTCCTCCGGTGAGGTTCAGGTGCAGATGGGCATATTAAAGATCCATTCGAATGTTCAGGATCTTTGCCGGATTGAGGAGAAAGAGGAAAGGGATGAGAAAAAGATTCCGCTGGGAACACTTTTTAGCCAGAAGGCAAAAACGATCTCACCCGAGCTGGACCTAAGAGGAGAGCGCTATTCTGAGGCGATGGATCGGGTGGATAAGTACCTGGATGATGCGCTGATTGCTGGATTAAACCAAGTTCGAATTATTCATGGCAAGGGAACCGGCGCCCTTAAAAAGGGTGTTTCTGACCTTCTCCAAAGAGACAGGCGGGTCAGGTCCTATAGCCTGGCAGATCCCAAAGAAGGCGGGGCTGGCGTTACCCTGGTCAATTTAAAATAGAAAAAAAACAAGAGTAAGAGGAATGAAATGAAGGATTTTTCAATTGTAAGCAAGGAATTTTTTAGGGATTTCAAAAAGTATGGGAAGGGCCTGCCGGTTTTATTTGTTTCCATTTTTCTTTACCTGGCGATCCTTTCTCTATATAACAACCTAACCCGGATCCTGGGCTCCAACTTGTTTTTCGGTTTTGTTCGCTGGCTTATTTATCTGAGCATCCTGACCCATTTTGCCAGTCTTATGCGCCTGCTTTTTTCTATGGAGAAGCTGGATTTTTCGGATCTTACCACTTATGATTCCAGCCTCTTAGGCCCTTTAAGCCAGGTTTCCTTTTTCTTCTGGATGATCGATCTGGTCCTGGGAGTTTTTCCTTACTCCCTCCGCCTGACATCGGTCTATCTCTTCTTTTATTCGATCTGGGAAACCTACCGGTCTCCGGCATACGAAGCGGTTTATATTGGTGAAAACACCATTGCCCAGGTTTTTACAACCATCAACCAGCTTTGGAAAGACTCGCCCCTTGCCATGGCCGTCTTCTTTCTTCTCACCCTGGCCATTCAGAAATTTTTTGGAGAATCCATTGCCGTTCGGGCCCAGTACTTTGAAATAGGATCCCTGGGATACCTTTTTCTCAGGGCGCTTTTACTCACCCTTTACTTCTATGCCAAGGGCATTTTCTGCCGAATCCTGCTTACCTCCAACAAGAGAGGGCGGGCTTTCAGGGAAAGAGTGTATCATGCAGGTCGATAAATATTTTTTACAGTTTTCCCGTGATCTGGCTTATCTTGATTTAAAAAAAGAAGCGGCTTCTTCTTTTCTAACCCCGGGCCTCCCCCTACCCATACGGACTTTCGATTTTATTGAAGGCCTGAAGGAAAATCGCCTGGACCAATCGATTGATCTTTCTTATTTTTTAAAAGGCATGGTCTGGAACCTGGGGATTGATCCCGACTTTAAATTTGCCCCAGAATATAAAGAGATCCTAAAAAAAGCCATTGAGGAGCCTGACCGCTTTGCCTGCCAATTGGCTTTGGAGGACAAGAATCCTGACCATAGCCGAATTGCCTTTCGCGCCGCCCTGGAGCTCAATCCCGAAAACCATTTTGCCAGAGTTCATCTGGCTTCCCTTTTTTATTCCTACGCCATGGATTCTTCTTTGGAAAAAGATCGGGAAGCCTTTATTAAGGAAGCCTCAAGGCTCTATGAAGAGGTTCTCCAAGCCCAGGAAGACAATGTCTTTGCCAACACGGGATTAGGGCAGATTAATGAAGGCTTGGGCCATTATCTGAAGGCGAAGGCATACTACCAGCGGGCCCTGGCGGCGGCTCCTCGGGAAGAGATCCGTGAGGAGATCCGACAGGCAATCAGAGCCATTGAGCCGCAGGCCTTCATTGAGGATGGGATTTATTATCTCAATCGGGCCAATTATGAAAAAGCCATTGAAGCCTTCAATCAGGCGAAGAAGGATCAGACCCGTTACGATGTCTATTACTATCTGGGCACGGCTTTTCAGAACCTTGAAAGATACAGGGAAGCCGAGGAATCCTTTAAAATGGCTTTGGAAAAAGGGGGAGAGATTGAAGACCTCTATAATGGTCTTGTCTATAATCTCAATGCAGAGGGAAAGATAGATGAAGCTTTAAAATATGCAAACCTGGGCCTTGACCGACATCCTTCCGGCCTCCGCCTTCGCTTTAACCGGGCCATTCTTCTTGCCGTTTTGGGAAACAGAAAAAAAGCCCTCGAGGATCTCGATTTCCTCTTGGGCTATTCCGATCTTTCCGATGAATTTTTTTCCCAGTCGATGACTTTAAAAGAAGAGATTCTTAAAGAAATGGAGGGGGAGGGCCCCATCTCCTCATAGGGGGCAGTTTCTTTTTACCAGGAGATGGGCAATTTGATCGGCATCTCCGCAGCCGGTGGTAAGAATCATATCCCCGGGTCGAATGACCTTTTTTAGATAATCAGCGACATCCTCGTAAGTTTCCTGGTAGACCGCATTGTCTCCATTTTGATTAATTTTTTTGACTAATTCTTCCGAACGAACCGACCCATCATCGACTTCACGGGCCACCATGATCTTCGTAATAACCGCTTCATCACAGGATCCAAAAGCCTTTGCAAACTCATCCATTAAAGAACGGGTCCGTGAGAGGGTGTAAGGCTCAAAGACGCAGTAAAATTTTCCCTTTTTATGCTCTGCCATCGCCTCCAGGGTAACCTGAATTTCGGCGGGATGGTGGCCGTAGTCAGTATAGACTTTGGCACCCATAAATTCGCCTACTTCTTCCATCCTCCGGTGGAGGGGACGATAATTTTCAACTCCTTTGACCGCATCCTCCCAGGAAGCGCCGGCTTCATGAGCGGCGATCATGGAAGCAAGGGCATTGCGAACATTAAAGCGGCCCAGGATCTGTAAATGAACATGAAGGGTAGGTCCCTCGGGGAGGGTAAATTCAAAAATGGGGTAGCCCTGATCATCAAAGTGGATATTTTTTGCAAACACCATCGCCTTGGGATTTTCCATTCCATAGGTGATCACTTTTCCCTGAACATGGTCAGGAAGGCTTTGGTTGTTGGGATCATCCACGTTAATTACCGCCGTACCATTGGGGCCCAAGTTTTCCATATATCTTTCAAAGGTATGGATGATGTCATCCAAGTTTTTGTAGTAGTCTAAATGATCTGCGTCAATATTTAGGACGATGGCAATCGAAGGATAATAATAGAGAATATTTGCCTTGTATTCGCAGGCTTCGGCGACAAAGACATCATCCTTTCCCGCCATGACATTGCCGCCGATTTCATCCAAGAGACCTCCAATGAGGATGGTGGGGTCCATTTGGGACTGAAGGAGGATATCTGAGATCATGGAAGTCGTTGTAGACTTCCCGTGGGCTCCGGAAACAGCAATGGCATGGGAGAAATTTCTCATTAGAGCTCCTAAAAACTGTCCCCGGGTAACGACAGGACGGCCGGAATTTTTAGCCGCAAGAAGCTCTGTATTGGTGGGAAGCAGGGCATCGGTGTAAATAAAGAGATCCTGATCTTTCACGTTTTCCGGACCCTGTCCAATGATCACCGGGATGCCAAGCTTTTCTAAATGGGAAATATACTTATTGTGACGAGAATCTGATCCGGTAATCTCAAATCCCCGTTTATAAAGCAGCTCGGCAATTCCGGACATACTGACACCGCCAATGCCGATAAAATGGACTTTTTGCCCCTTTTCTAAAATATCGAATGTATACATACCGCCTCCTCAATTACAACTGTATAATTATATCATATTGCCATCCGGGGAAGTCTCATTTCCCTTTCGTTTTTTCTTGAGTATTCCTTTTAGTAGATTCGTGTATAATAAAAAAGATCAAGTCGTTGAAAAATTCTTATTTTTTGAGAGGAAAGGCTGAAAAGCGTGAAAGTTATTATTTTAGACAATCTTTTTACTGGAGAATGGAAGGCCAAGGGCAGAGAAGAGATGATTGAAATTCTTGATAGGCCGATGAATCGCCTATTAGAGGATGCTCTGACAGCCGCTGACTTGAAAGTAGAAAATCTTGAAGATTTCCAGATCTCGGATTCGGATGAGCTCATGGTATTAAGCCTGGGGACCTGCGCAGTTTCGGCAAAAGTCTTGGCCAGTTTTGCCTCCTCTTCAGCCAGCCGGCTTGTCGATAGGGACGGCCTTGCCGGTGGAATAAAAGTTCAAACGGCTATACTGGCTTCATTAATAGAACAAAAAGAAAACATCTTTTTTGAAGACCTCATCCAAGACCAGGAAAGCCGCCCCGTCCAAGGGGCACCTGATCAGGAGAAAGAAAATTTCATGGTCATGGATGCTCCCTTAGTTCATTCATTCGAGAGCCTACAAAAGGCAGAGCAGCAAAAATTTAAGGAAATAGCCAGAAAGTGGATGAACAAAGGGATTCGCATCGATCAGCCGGACCTTGTTCGGATAGGCCCAGGGGTTAAAATTGGAGAGGGAACCTGGATTTCTGGGCTTTGTTATCTCGTGGGGCAAACGGTCATTGGAAAAAATTGCCGGATTACCGACCGATCTGAAATCATCGATTCCATCCTCGGCGATCAGGTCACCGTAAAAAGTTCCCTGATTGAATCTTCAGAAATGGACGAAGGATCAAATATCGGACCTTTTTCCCATTTGCGCCCGGGTGCCAAGATCGGAAAAGGATGTCATATCGGAAACTTTGTCGAGGTAAAAAATTCAGTTTTGGGGCCCGGAACTAAAGCGGGTCATTTGGCATACATTGGAGATGCAGACCTGGGAGAAGAGATCAATGTTAGCTGCGGGGTGATTTTCTGCAACTATGATGGAAAAAGAAAGCACCGGTCGGTGGTCGGCTCTCATTCCTTTTTGGGATCAAATGCAAATGTGGTGGCGCCCGTTGTCATTGATGAAAACGCCTTTATTGCTGCCGGATCGACCATCACAAAGGACGTTCAGGAAGGCTGTCTTGCCGTTGAACGGGCCGAACAAAGAAATTTGCCGGGCTATGTTGAAAGGAAGAAAAATAAGGGCGAGCTTTAGTCCAAAATATTTTAAGGAGGAGCCATGGATAGGTTGGGAATGAAAGTATTTACAGGAACAGCAAATATTCCGCTTGCAAAGGCCATATGTGAGCGTTTGGGGGTGGAGCTGGGTAATGCGGATGTCAGTCAGTTTGCCGATGGCGAGATTTCGGTAAAAATTAATGAAACTGTTCGGGGTTACGAAATCTTTCTCGTTCAGTCGACCTCATCTCCGGTCAATGACCATCTTATGGAAGCTTTGATCATGGCCGATGCTTTAAAGAGAGCCTCCGCCCGAAAAATTAACCTAGTGCTTCCTTATTATGGCTATGCTCGCCAGGATCGAAAAACCCGGGGCAGGGAGCCGATCACAGCCAAAATGGTCGCCGATCTTATTGAAACGGTGGGTGTGGACCGGGTTGTGACCATGGACCTTCATGCCGGTCAGATCCAGGGTTATTTTGATATTCCGGTCGATCATATGACTGCAGCGAAGTACCAGGCCCGCTACTTCCGTCCCATGGTGGAAAGGGAACCGGATAAATGGGTGGTTGCCTCCCCGGATATCGGCGGAGTTGGCCGTGCAAGAAAATTCTCCCACCTCCTGGATCTCCCGATTGTCATCATTGAGAAAATCAGACCCAAGCCGAATGTTTCCTTTGTTGCGAACGTCATCGGAGATGTCAAAGGGAAAAATTGTATCCTTCTGGACGATATTATCGATACCGCCGGCACCATTACCAATGCGGCCAAATTATTAAAGGATTCCGGGGCCGAAGATGTTTATATTACCGCCTCCCATGCCGTTTTCAGCGGACCTGCTGTCGAACGAATTATGGATTCTCCTGTAAAAAAATGCGTGGTCACCGATTCCATCCAGATTCCGGAAGAAAAACAGTTCCCCAAACTCGAACTGATTACCCTTGCACCCCTTCTGGCGCAGACGATCCAGAGAATTTATAATTATGAATCAGTAAGTGAGCTGTTTGACGAATGAAAACCTATATTATAGCCGGCTTGGGGAACCCTTCGGACCGGTACACTAACACCCGACACAACGCAGGCTTTAAAGCGATTGACCTTTTGGGACTAGAGCTTGGAATTGAGGTAACCCGGTCAAAGTGGAATGCGCTGATTGGAGAGGGGCGGTGGGGAGAAGATAAGGTTATCCTCGTAAAGCCCCAAACTTTTATGAATCGCTCAGGCCTTTCCATCGCCCAAGTGGTTGATTTTTACAAGACGCCTAGTTCAGACCTTCTCCTTATTCATGACGATATCGACATTGATTTTGGAACCATACGTTTCCGCCTGCAGGGGTCTGCAGGCACCCATAATGGAATGAAATCCGTGATCCGAGAGCTGAACACTTCAGATTTTCCACGGATCCGAATTGCGGTGGGGAAAAGGCCAGCGGCCATGGATTTAGCAGATTTTGTTCTCAGCAATTTTACAAAAAAGGAAGTTCCAATTCTCCAGGAGGAGCTCGATGCTGCCGTTCAGGCATCCCTGATCTGGCTTAAAGAAGGGCCTCTTGAGGCCATGAACCGGTGGAACGGATGGAAGTCGCCTTCTCTTCCCAAGCCGACCGCTCAGGAAGCTCGGGAGGCCAAAGAAGAGAAGGAAAAATGCAAAGAGCAAATGGAATTTCGCAAAAACTGCGATTATTGCGGTAAGAAATGAATATTTTTACTTCCCTGCTCGAAGAGGACGCTCAGTTTCGCCTCCTCTTAAACTCTATGGCAGAGGGTTCCCGCCATCATTATGTACACGGACTTGTCGAAGAAAGCACAGGCCATTTTTTGCTCTCCCTTCTGGAAAGCAGAGATGGGCCTGTTTTTCTCGTGACGGCAAATGAAAAAAGAGCCAGGAATTTGGAAGAAGACTTGGGTCCTCTAACCGGGGATCGAGCCCTGTATTTTCCAGCGGCAGAAACTCATTATTTCCGAACCCAATCCGTGATCTCATCCACCCGAAAAAAAAGAATTCAGGTGATTGAGAAGCTGGCCGCAGGAGAGAAGCTCTTAATCCTGACGACTCTTTCTGCCATCAAAAAGCCCCTTTCCCCGCCCTCTCTGATAAAAAGTCAAATTTTTTCTTTGGAAGTGGGAGAGGACTTGGACCGAGAAGATCTCCTTGGGAAGCTGACTGTCCTTTCCTATGAGCGCGTGATGACTGTGGAGAGCCGGGGCCAGTTTGCTGTTCGAGGGGACATTGTCGATATTTTTCCGCCCGGCAGAGATCAGGCTCTTCGGCTTGAATTCTTTGACAATCAAATCGATCGGATTTGTACTTTTTCCATTGAGGACCAACGGTCTGATCAAAATCTGGATCAGGTTTATATAGGACCGGCCAAAGAACTCGTCCTTGATTCTGACGATATTTCAGAGATTCAAAAGGGAATCGTCAAGGATCTCCGACTCCTAAAAAAACCAAAAGAGGGACAAAATACCCTACAGGCAGAGGAAATTTTCCGATCCTTCTTGGAGGACCTTCGGGAAAAGGAACCCATTAAAGATAGAGACCTGGCCCTTCCTTATGTTCGAAAGGAAAAGCTGGCCCACCTCTATGATTATCTGCCTGCAAATGCTCTGATTGTCTATGAAGATTTAAGACGGATTTTAGAAGATGAAGATCAGCAAACTCTTTTGGACCAAGAGGACCTGACAGAAGCCTTCCTTCAGGGTGAAATTCTTCAATCCCACCTTCAGGCGGTGAAAAATCCCAGGCTTTTCCTCTCTGAGATGGACCGGTTTGCCTCCATCAATATCACGCAGATATTAAAACAGCCGGTTTTTTTTAAGCCGGATCTTCTTCTTGAGATTCGGTCCATAGCCGCAGGAAGCTTCCAGAAAAGATGGGAAGACTTTACCCTAGATCTTCAAAGACGGATCCGACAGAACTATAAAATTCTGATTTTTGCAGGCCCTCATCCGGAACTTTTGAAAAACCAGCTTGAAGAATCAGGCCTGGGAGCCTTGGTCTTTGATTATCAGGAAGATAAGGAAGGGCCTTCGCCCGGAAAAATTTCCCTGGTCAACCGCTCCCTATCCCGGGGCTTTGTTTATCCTCAGAATCGGGTGGCAGTTTACACCTATTACGAAATCTCTGGCAGCTCAAATAAAAAAAAGAAGGAAAAACAGAAAAAAAAGACCGAGGCTTTTTTTGATTTTCAGGATTTGGAAATCGGCGACTATATTGTCCATGAGCTTCACGGCATTGGTCAGTACCAGGGTTCAGAAAGTATGACCGTGGAAGGACTGACGAAAGATTACATCAAAATCGCCTATCAGAAAAATGACCGGCTTTATGTTCCCATTGAGGACATGGCCCTTTTGACAAAATACGTTGGAAAAGAAGGAAAAAGGCCAAGGCTTTCTTCTTTAGGGTCTGGAGAATGGAAAAAATCTAAAGCAAAGGCAAAAAAAGCGGTCGATGCCATTGCCGAAGATCTCATTGAACTCTATGCCCATCGGTCCAAAATTAAAGGCCATGCTTTTGGCCCCGATACCCCCTGGCAGAAAGATTTTGAGGAAGACTTTCCCTACCAGGAAACCCCTTCTCAAATTCGAGCTATGGAAGAAATCAAAGAAGATATGGAATCAGACCGGCCGATGGACCGGCTTCTTTGCGGGGATGTCGGCTACGGGAAGACAGAGCTTGCCCTTCGGGCAGCTTTTAAAGCGATTATGGAGGGGAAACAGGTCGCCTTTCTCTGCCCGACAACGATCCTTACCCAGCAGCACTATCAAACGATGGTTGAGCGCTTTCGAAATTTTCCAATGCGGATTGATTTTTTATCCCGCTTTAAGTCTAAGGACCAGCAGAAGGAAATTGTCGACGGCATCCGCCAGGGATCCGTGGACCTAGTGGTGGGAACTCACCGTCTTCTTTCAAAGGATATTGTCTTTCATGACCTGGGCCTGCTTATCATTGACGAAGAGCAGCGCTTTGGGGTCAAGGACAAGGAGAAGATGAAAAAATTTAAGGAAAACGTCGATGTCCTCACCCTTTCCGCCACTCCTATCCCCCGGACCCTTCAGTTTTCCCTGACCGGTATCCGGGATATGAGCCTATTGGAAGAACCCCCTTCCGACCGGTATCCGACAACGACCTATGTTCTAGAAAACAATCCCCCCGTCTTGAGGCTGTCTCTTATACACATCTGACGC
>CAMYOR010000023.1 GCA_947278105.1 uncultured Tissierellia bacterium | reverse complement strand
GGCAAGGTCATCCCCATTCAGGCAGACAGCATCTGCGTTCACGGGGACAACCCCCAGGCGGTCCTTTTCGTCAAGAAGATCCGCCAGGCCCTGGAGGCCGAAGGGGTGGAAATCAAGCCCTTCGGAGAGTTCCTGTAAAATAAGCAGGAGAGAGAAAAATTTGAACTAATCATTGGATCAATCAGTGGGTCAAGAATTGAACCAATCGTTGGATCAATAACTGTATCAATAACTGGATCAATAACTGGATCAATAAGGAGAAAAGACATGAAAAAACAAGAGTCCCCGGCGACAAAGATTGATAAGTCTACTCTGATTGGCGCCGCCTTTTTGATGGCGACCTCCGCCATCGGCCCCGGCTTTTTAACCCAAACGGCAACCTTTACCGAATCCCTGGGGCCGACCTTTGGCTTTGTTATCCTCGTTTCTGTGATTATGTCTTTGATCGCCCAGCTGAACGTCTGGCGGATTATCGGCGTCAGCGGCCTCCGCGGCCAAGACGTTTCCAATAAGGTCCTGCCGGGCCTGGGCATTTTCATTGCGATTTTAGTTGCCATCGGCGGGCTGGTTTTTAATATCGGAAATGTCGGCGGAGCGGCCCTGGGCATGGAGGGAATGTTTGGAATCAACCAGAACCTGGGAATCGCCATTTCAGCCGTGATTGCGGTCCTGATCTTCTTAAATAAGAACGCTGGAAAGGTCATGGACCGGTTGACGACGGTTTTGGGGGCCCTGATGATTATCCTGATTTTCATCGTCATGATTGCCACGAAGCCCCCGGTCGGCGAAGCCCTCAAAAGAACGGTGATGCCCGAATCCTTCCCTTATATGGCCATCCTCACCCTGGTCGGCGGGACGGTCGGCGGCTATATCACCTTCTCCGGCGCCCACCGGCTCCTGGATACGGGAAAAAGCGGGATCGACAATTTACAGGACTATAACCAGTCCTCAAAGCTGGGGATGACCGTGGCCACGATCGTCCGTATCCTTCTTTTCCTGGCGGTTTTAGGGGTAGTCTCCCAGGGGATGAGCTTAGATCCCCATAACCCCGCGGGCGATGCCTTCCTGAAAGGGGCGGGTCAGGTTGGTTACCGGTTCTTCGGCCTGGTTCTATTTTCTGCGGCCATCTCTTCGGTCATCGGCTGCGCCTACACCTCCGTTTCCTTCCTTACGGTCTTTAAGCCCGTGGCAAAGAACCGGAACCTTTGGACGATCATTTTTATCGCCGTCTCTTCCTTCATTATGATGGCGGTCGGAAAACCCGCCAAGCTCCTGGTAGTTGCAGGATCGGTCAACGGCCTTATTTTGCCCATCACCCTAGGGGCCATGCTTATTGCCTCCCGGAAAAAGGAAATTGTCGGCGATTACAAGCACTCCAAGGTTCTCTTTTACCTGGGCATTGTCGTGGTGATCGTCACCGCGATCGTCGGGGTCAAGTCCCTGGGCGGGATGAAAGCCTTATTTAGCTAAAAAGCCCTTCCTTAAAGGAGGCAGTTTATGTACAAAGAAGTCAGATATCTTCCGGAAGGGGACAGCGGCCTTTTAATGGAATTTTCCGATGCCATTGAACCGGAGACCAATGCCCGCATCCGCACTCTTTTAGACCATCTTGAGAAGGAAGGGCTGGAGCCGATGGGAATTGTGGAAGTCATTCCGACCTACCGGTCCATCCTCTTTCTCTACGATCCTTTAAAAACCGATTTTAAGGCTCTGACCCGGGCCCTAAAGGAAAAGGAAAAAGGGGGGCCTGAAAAGACCCAGACCTTCTTTCGGCAGCTGACCCTCCCCGTTCTCTATGGGGGGGAGGAGGGGCCGGACCTTCCCTTTGTCGCCGAACACGCCGGGCGGACCATTGAAGAGGTCATTCATCTTCACACGGCCCCCGATTACCTTGTCTATATGCTGGGTTTTACCCCCGGCTTTACCTACCTGGGCGGGCTGGACCCGAGAATTTTTACCCCTCGTTTAAAAACAGCCCGGATCCGGATTCCTGCGGGATCCGTCGGCATTGCTGATAAGCAGACGGGCATCTATCCCATCGACAGCCCTGGAGGCTGGCAGCTGATCGGAATAACCCCCCTTGCCCTATACACCCCAAAGACCGACCCGCCGGTCCTTTTAAGGGCCGGGGACCATATCAAGTTTGAGGCCATTGACAAAGACCAATACGACGAGATCCGGGAGAAGGTCCAAAAGGGAACCTACCAGGTTATTTCAGAGATGAAAGAAGCAAGCCATGAATAAACTGAAAATCACAAATCCCGGCCTCCTGACCACCCTCCAGGACCGGGGCCGGTGGGGCTACCAGCAATACGGGGTCTCCGTGGGCGGGGTCATGGACCTTTTTTCCATGGAGACGGCAAACCGGCTGGTGGGAAACGATCCTTCCGAAGGGGTCCTGGAAATGACCCTGATGGGATTGGATTTCGAAGTTCAGGGAAAGGCCCTGATTGCGGTCTGCGGGGCAGAGATGGAAGGAACTGTAAACGGGGAGGCCCTTCCCCTTTGGTCCTCGGTCCTTCTGGAGGATGGGGATCAGGTTTCCTTCACCCCGGCAAAAAAAGGAGTCAGGGCCTATTTGGCCGTTTCCGGGGGCTTTAAGGTCCCCCTTGTCTTGGGTTCCAAGTCCACCTACACCCGGGCAAAAATGGGAGGCTTCGAGGGAAGAAAGCTCGAAGCGGGCGATGAGCTGGAAATTGGAGAAATGGGGGAGGGCCGGGAGCTCTTTTCCCTTTCTCCGGACCGGATTCCAAAAATTCCCCAGCCGGCCCGGATCCGAGTTGTCCTTGGCCCCCAGGATGACTTTTTTACCCCGGAGGGCCTAGAGACCTTCCTTTCTTCGGAGTACACCATTACCCCGGAGTCGGACCGGATGGGCTACCGGCTCAAGGGAAAGGAAATCGCCCACAAGGACCGGGCTGACATTATCTCTGATGGAATTATCTTTGGGGCGGTCCAGGTAGCTGGAAACGGCCAGCCGACGATTATGCTGGCTGACCGGCAGACGACCGGGGGCTATACCAAAATTGCCACCGTCATCAGCCCTGACCTCCCTCTTCTGGCCCAGCTGGGGCCCGGGTCGGTCCTAACCTTTGAAAGCCTTTCCCCGGACCAGGCCCATGAAGTCTACCTTTCCTGGAGAAAGGATTTAGACCGGATTTCTGAATCCTTCATTCCAAGAGAAAATCCAGAAGAGAAAGAGGACTGGGATATGGACAAAATCAAACAACTCATCGAACAATTTAATGAATCCCGACTGACCGGCCTGGACCTTTCCATGGGGGACCTTCACCTTACTATGAAAAAGGGGGAGGAGGGGACCGATTTTGGGAAGGAAAAGTCCGCAGAAAAAAGCCCCGGCCCCTCGAATGCGGGGGAAGGACCCCGGCCGGCAAAGGGAGGGTCCGGAAAAAGATCTACCCGGCCAGCCTCCAAAGAAAAGGCAAAGCCAGATCAGAACCCGCCTGAAAAAGCGGATATCATCGAGGTTCGGGCGCCCATTGCCGGCGTTTGCTACGTCTCTCCCTCGGAAGGGGAACCTCCCTTCGTCCAGGCCGGGGACCCGGTGAAAAAGGGCCAGACCCTGATGATTTTGGAAGTCATGAAGATGATGAATGAGATCCGGTCGCCCGAAGAGGGAAAAATTCTCGCCATCCATTTTGAAAACGAACAGAAGCTCGATCAAGGGGCCCTCCTTTTCACCATCGAACCGAAAAAATAGGCCGGCTAACCCTTAGCCGGGAAAGAAATAGAAAGGATCTTGAATCCGGATGAAAACCTTAAATATTCAGCCGGCTGGGGACCGGGCCCTCTATGTGTCCTTCGGCCAGGAGATCTCCGAGGAGGTCAACCGGGAGGTCGTTGAGCTCAGTCACTTCCTCCGGTCCAGAAATCAGCCGGCCATTCAGGAGATTATCCCTGCAACCAATTCTCTTCTTATCCGCTACGATCCGGAATCCATCGGATATACGGATATGAGGCTGCTCTTGGACTCCCTGGTTTCTCTAACCCCCATTCACTTTGAAAGTGCGAGGAAGGTTTTGGACCTTCCGGTCTGCTTTGAAAAAGCCTATGGGCCGGATGTCTCCTTTATCGCCGAGAACGGGAATATGAGTTCAGAGCAGGCTATTGACCTTTTTATCAAAAGAGACTACCGGGTTTATATGTTCGGGGGAGAACCGGGCTATGGATCAGCCCTGGGCCTGGATCCCGCTCTGGAAACGCCCCGCCGGGCCATTTCCCATGACCATATCCCCGCCGGGTCCATCGGCATTCGCGGCAAGGAGCTGGGGGTCTTCGCCCTCCCCATTACTGGAGACTGGCGGATTATCGGTAGAACCCCCCTCCAGCTTTTTCAGCCCGATCAGGAGGAGGTTATCCTCTTTGAAGCCGGAGACTACCTCCATTTCGAGCCGATCACCGAAAAAGAATACACTTCCATTAAGAGCATGGTCGATGCGGGAACCTACAAGCCCCAGTGGATAAAAAAGGAGGGAACATGGGATTTCGAGTCTTAGATGCCGGTTTTTTAACGACCGTTCAGGATATCGGCCGGAGGGGCTATGCCTGTTATGGATTTTCCCCTTCCGGGGCCATGGATCAAAGGGCCCTGGCCCTGGCCAACCTCTTAGTAGGAAATTCGGTCAATGAAGCCGTTTTGGAATGCCATAAAGAAGGGCCCAGCCTGGAATTTACCTCCTCCGGGGCCTTCGCCCTCACGGGGGCGAAGGTGGAAGCCACATTAAATGGAGAAAAGATTGATTCCTACCGGACCTATGTCTGTCAGAACCGGGATATCTTAAAAATTGAGTCCTTCCAAAGGGGAATGTATGCCTATATCTCCTTTGCGGGGGGGATTAAAGTCCCCCTGATCCTGGGAAGCTTTTCCACGGATTTGGATAACCACCTCGGCGGCTATTTAGGCCGGGCCCTGGCGGTCAATGACGTCCTGGCTTCGGCTGACGTTTATTTGGGCCAAAGGGAGCTTCAGGTCCGTCACCTGGAAGAGGAGATCCCCTCCAGCGAAGAGGTCCTGACCCTGCGGGTGGTCCCCTGGCCCCAGGACCAATACTTTACCGAAGAAGCCTATGCCAGCTTTTACTCTTCGGAATTTCAGATTACGGAGGCTTCGGGCAGGGAGGAATACGGGCTGGCGGGACCGGCCATTGACCACCTGGGCCCCGATGCCATCCCCATGGAAGGGACCCTCTTCGGGGCCGTTCAGGTCGTCCCCACGGGGATGCCCTATGTCCTTCTGGCTGACCGGCCAGCCGCAAACCGGAAAAAGAATATCGCCGTTGTCATTGCGTCGGATATTCCCAAGCTGGTCCAGCGGATGCCCGGAGAAAAGGTCCGCTTTCAGAAGATTCAAGTTGAAGAGGCCCAGCGGATTCTCATTGACGATTTTATGCTTTTAAAGGACTATGAAGAAATCCTTCACCGGCAGAGCCGGCTTTCGGGCGGAATCCGCCATACCGCAGAGCGGATTGAAAATCTCTTAAAATAGGGAAAAGGAGGAGCCTTTGAATTTTGATCGTTTGAGCGAGTTAATCGACACGGTGGACCAATCGAATTTGTCCTTTTTTTCCTGGCAGGAAGGGGATTTTTCCCTGGAGCTCTCCGGCCCGCAGGATCTGCCTTCTTTCTCGCCGGATGAGGCCAGCTTCAAGGAAGGGGCTGGAGAAGAATCCGAGAAAGAGCCAGCCGGCCTTTCCTTCGGGGAAAAGGGCCTGCGAGAGACCGTGATTCAGATCTATTCCCCCATGATCGGGGTCTTTATCAGTGAAAAGGATGACCATTCCGGCCCCTTGGTTAGGGCCGGAGAAAGGGTGGAGGAGGGACAAATCCTCTGCTATATCGAGGCGATTCAAAGAAGAGATGAGGTCCGGGCCCCTAAAGACGGGCTGATAACGGGCATTCACCTGGCCAATGGAGAAAGCGTGGAATATGGGCAGGAGCTCTATTCCCTGAAAGTTGCAGGCGCCTATGATCAATAAAATTCTTGTTGCAAATCGGGGCGAGATCGCCATCCGTATCTGCCGGGCCTGCCGGAATCTGAAGATTCCGACCGTGGCCATCTATTCCGAGTCCGATAAGGATGCCCTTCACGTGCAAATGGCTGATGAAGCGATCTGCATTGGTTCTGGGGCGGCTTCGGAGTCGTATCTAAATATGGACCGGATTCTCTCGGCCTGTGAGGTGACCGGGGCCAACGCCATTCACCCGGGATATGGGTTTCTTTCGGAAAATCCTGAATTTGTCCGCCGGTGCGAAAACCAGGACATTATCTTTATCGGCCCTAGCGCAGAAGTGATGGAGCTGATGGGCGAAAAGTCCCATGCCAAGCAGAGGATGAAGGAGGCCAAGGTCCCGGTGATTCCCGGAAGTGAGGGGGAGGTCACCGATGCGGAAGAGGCCCTTAAAATTGCGGACCAGGTCGGCTTCCCGATTATGATCAAGGCTTCGGCCGGGGGCGGGGGAAAGGGAATGAGGGAGGTCTATCAGAGAAGGGACTTCCTTTCTCAGTTTCATATCGCCCAGCAGGAGACCATCCGGGCCTTTGCCGACAATAAAATGTATCTGGAGCGGCTGATTACCAACCCCCATCACGTGGAGGTCCAGATTTTGGCTGATCACTTTGGCAATGTCATCAGCCTCGGGGAAAGAGACTGCTCGATCCAGCGAAACCACCAGAAGCTCATTGAAGAATCCCCCTCCACCAACCTTGGCCCCCAGGCCCGGGAAAAGATGTTTGAGGCGGCGAGAAGGGCGGCGGAGACCGTCCACTATCTGGGTGCGGGGACCATCGAATTTATTGTGGATGAAAACCAAAGGTTCTATTTTATGGAAATGAACACCCGGATTCAGGTCGAGCACCCGGTAACGGAGATGGTCACGGGCATTGACCTGGTGGAGGAGCAGATCCGGATTGCCAACGGAGAAGAGATTCCGGAAGCCTACCTGAACCTCCCGATCCGGGGCTGCGCCATTGAGTGCCGGATTAACGCCGAAGATCCCATGAACCACTTTATCCCCAGCCCGGGAAAAATTGGCTACACCCACCTTCCTGGAGGCTGTGGGGTCCGGTGCGATACGGGAATCTACGACAATTACGTGATTCCCACGGACTACGACTCCCTGATCGCCAAGGTCATCGTCCATGCCGATAACCGGGAGATGGCCATTGCCAAGATGCAGACAGCCCTGGACGAGATGGTGATCACGGGCATTAAGACCAACCTGGACTTCCAGTACCTTCTGGTTTCTGATCCGGAGTTTCAAAAGGGCCACTGCGACACCGCTTTTATTGAAGGCTTCCTTGACAGAATTAAGCCCAGTCTCTAAAGATAGGGACCTGTAATGAAAAGGAACTTGCACGAGAAGGGATGACCATGAATCCAGAAGAAAAAAAGCTCCGCCTCAGCCTATGTCCACCCTGGTCAGAAGCGGAGCTTCATTTTTTAGCCTCCTCGCCCTCGACCAACGAGGAGGCCAAAAATCGGATGAAGGAGGGGGCTCCAGGGCCCCTAATTTACCTGGCAAAGGAGCAGACCTCAGGCCGGGGGAGGCGGGGCCGGTCTTTTTATTCCCCCCCGGGCGGCCTTTATCTGAGTTTTGCCTGGTGGGAGGAGGACTTTCCGGCCGAACCGGGGGTCCTGACCCTTTTGGCGGGCTGCGCGGTCCATCTTGCCCTGAAAAAAATTTTTGGGAAGGAAATTTCTCTTCGCTGGGTCAATGACCTTCAGCTGGGGGAGAAAAAGGTCGGGGGGATTTTGACCGAGACGGTCCTGGAAGAGGGGGCCGGCGGAAGGGCCGGGATCATCCTGGGGATCGGCATAAACCTTAAAGAGCCGCCGGAAGGCTTTCCCCCAGAAATCAGGGACCGGGCCGGGGCCCTCTACAGGGACCTTCCCCCGGACTTCGACCGGATCCGGCTTACCGGAGAAATTCTTCAAGAATTTTTTGCCCTTTATCCCCAAGAGAAAAAAAGGGGAATCGCCCTTTACCGGTCCCTCTGCCAGACCCTTGGAAAAGAGATCACCTATGAAAGGGGAGGGCGGATATTTGAGGCCCGGGCCCTGGATATCGGAGAAGACGGGAGCCTTTTAGCTGAGAAAGCCAATGGGGAAAGGGAGAGCCTGTCTTTCGGCCAGGTTCAAATTCAAAAGAAGGAAAACCCATGAATTCTTATTTTCATCCGAAATCAATGACCCGGCCAGCCCTTTTCGGGCTTCTGACCCTCCTTTGCGGCTTTGTTCGGATTCCGGTGGGGCCGGTCCCGGTGACCATGCAGACCCTGGCCGTAAGCTGTGCGGCCATTTTCCTGAATCCCGTGGAGGCGACGATGGCCATGGTGGTCCATCTTCTATTAAAAGTGCTCTTTACCGGGGGGCCGGCCTTGGTCCTTATGCCCTCCTTTGGCTTTGTCCTGGGCTTTATTTTTTCAGCCTGGGCCGGGTCCCTTCTCTTTCGAAAGGCACCGGGAAAAAATCTTTCTCAGCGCCTTCTTCTTTCTCTTTTGGCTGCCGGTTTTTTGCCCTACCTATTGGGCCTTCCCTATATGGCCTATATCCTAAATACTGTTCAGGGACTCCATTTTGGGGGTATAAAAATCCTGCAGGCGGGTTTTTTGGCTTTTCTTCCCGGGGACCTCGCGAAGGTGGCCATGGCTTATCTGATCACGAGAAAAACCGCTTTTCAAAGGTTGTCTTTGGAAAAAACGAAAATCAATTGAGGAGTGTGGGATGAAAAAAAACATTCTCTGTTTTGGAGATTCGAATACCTATGGCTATGATCCCTATACCGGCGGCCGGTACGGGGAGGAGATCCGCTGGACCCGGCTTTTGCAAAGTAAGCTGGGGGAGAGGGCGAACCTGGTCGAAGAGGGGATGAACGGAAGGACCTCGGTCTTTGACGACCCCCTTCGGGAGTGCGTCTCGGGGATGGATGCCATTGCCTTTTGTATGTATTCCCATAAGCCCGTGGACATCCTTATGATTATGCTGGGGACCAACGATGCCAAGGAAAGGTTCGGGGCCAATGCCGAATGTATCGGGCTGGGCATCAAGTTTCTGGCAGAAAAGGCCCTCTCTCTTAAAGATGCCTGGAGGGAGGGAAAGCCGACCCTGGTTCTTACTGCCCCCCAGGCGATAGACAAAGATTACTTGAAAAATCCCGACATGGGCCTTCCCATGGGGCCCGGCTGCGACCGGAAAACGGAAAAGTTGCCCGGGGAGATAAAGAAGTGGGCAGATTTTTTGGGGGCCTATTTTGTGGATGCAGATGCCGAGATGAAAAGCCCGGTGGACCCGGTGACCTATATGCACCTGACTGCGGAGGGCCACCGGGAGCTGGCCGACCTCTATTATCGGAAGCTAGTGGAGGAGTGGGCTCTTTTATAGACCGGGGTAAAAAAGCCCTGAGGCCATAAGCTTTTGGGCAAGGGGCGGAGTTTTTTTCAGAAAGGAACAATATGGATTATCAGAAGCTCAATCAGGCCATTTTAGATCAAAAAGAAGAAATCTTTGAGGGGATTTCAGGGGCGATTCAGATCAACAGTGTGGGGGGAGCCCCCGAAGAGGGGGCTCCCTACGGGTCCGGCCCTGAAAAGGCCCTGGAATATGCCCTTTCCCTGGGGAAAAAATTTGGCTTTAAAGCCGTCAATGTCGATAACCAGGTCGGCTACCTGGAATACGGGGAAGGAGAAGAGATGGTGATGGTCCTGGGCCACCTGGACGTTGTCCCCGCGGGGGACGACTGGACCTACCCGCCTTTTGGGGGTGAAATCCATGAGGGCCGGATGTATGGCCGGGGGGTCTCGGATGACAAGGGGGCGACGATTGGGGCCATCTATGCTCTTCGGGCCATTCGGGACCTTAATATTCCGTTGGATCGGAGGATCCGGGTCATGTTTGGGACCAATGAGGAGACAGGGTCCCGGGGGGTCAAGCACCTGTCTCTTATACACCTCTCCGAGCCCACGAGACATCTCAGGATCTC
>CAMYOR010000022.1 GCA_947278105.1 uncultured Tissierellia bacterium | reverse complement strand
ATAAAGGCGCCGCCTTCAAAAAGTTCCCCGACCGGGCCGCCGCCCTTGCCTATATAAAGGAAGGAAACGATCCCGACCCGAGTAAAGCCTCGAACCAAGCTTTGCAAAAAACCCCGCCCCAAGCACCGAAAAAGGGGCAGGATGACGAGCCGCCCCAAGCTCCGAAAACATCTCCGGACCTTGCAAATCTCCCCCCCGGCGCCTTCGCCGCCTATGTCGACGGCTCCTATAACAAGAAGACGAAGACCTATGGCTATGGCGTCGTCCTCTTCTCCTCCGCCGGCAAGGAAGAATTCTCCGGTTCCGCTCAAGGAGAAGAGGCCGCCTCCCGCAATGTCGCCGGAGAGATCCTCGCCGCCAAAATGGCCATGCAAATTGCCCAAGGCCGTGGGGCGAATTCCCTTACCCTTTTCTATGACTATGCCGGCATCCGCCACTGGGCCCTGGGCGAGTGGAAGGCCAACCTCCCCCTAACCCAGGAATACCAGGCCTTTGCCCAAAAGATCGCCAACGATCTTTCCCTCAGCTTCCAAAAAGTCCAGGCCCATACCGGCGAAAAGTGGAACGAAGAAGCCGACCGCCTGGCCAAAAAAGCCTGCGGCATTTGTTGTTGAAAAGGGGACGGCAGGCGTCACAGTAGGAAATAAATAGTCCTTCCCTATATTGGCGTTTATACAAAATTTAAGGCCCAGCCTCGAAACTTTAATCGCAAAATTTTAATACTATGAAAGGAAAAGGGACATCATGAATGATATTCATGAATTACATCGTGGTTTGCTATGGAAGTGCCCGCATATGGCCATGGGTTTTTGCCTCCCAAATTCTTTCTTTGTTTTTTACAGAATATTTGTTCGGCTATATACACTTGTTCGGGCTTGGAAATGCCTGGATTCCAACATTTATCGTAATAGTGGGAGTCCCTCCTTCCATGGTGCTAATGTATGGACCTGGTTGGAAAACCTTGTTTACCTACAAATAACCCCAATCAATATAAAGATGATTATTATAGCATCACCTGGAATCTTAGAAGAGTACTTGCTGATTTGACGGAACCCCAATTTTACGGATGTGCCAGTAGTCTGCTCAGCGCCAGCGGCAGTGTTGATGTTTGGCCCCAAGATGTCAGTCATTTTAATTGGAAGTATACTGGGAGGTATAATCGGCGCACCTATTGCAGAGTGGTTTGGCCACTTCAAACCTGACTATGTTCATGGAACAGTAAATAATGTGTCTGCCATGGCTCTCAGTACAGTCATAACCCAAGCCGTTTTATATTGCATCCCATGGATATAATTAAAGCAGATAATATTAACATGTCTTATTCATAAGATATAAGTAAGAAAAGGACATTACCCTCAAATTCTATAGCCGCCCAGTCTCTGACCTGAGAACAAATTTCCAGAAATTAAAGAAACGGTGATTCATTAGAATTAGCGTATGAAACTATTCCGTCCCAAGGAGGTAACTTCGGATGAATCAATATTCTCCCCCCTTTCATATGACAGACAAAATCACCATCCTGATTACGGAGATCGGCGAGCAGGTCGGCCGAATTACAGTATTGCAGGGAGCCAGCATTCACGCCCATTTGCGCCGGGAAAACCGCATTCGTACCATCCATTCCTCCCTTGCCATTGAGCACAATTCCCTTTCGCTCGAAGAGGTTACGGCCATTTTGGATGGCAAACGGATTCTTGGCAATCCCAATGAAATCAGGGAAGTTCAAAACGCCTACTCGGCCTACGAACAGATGCTTACCCTAAATCCCCTATCGGTCGCCGATCTGCTTAAGGCCCATAAGATCATGATGGAGGGGCTAGTCCCCGAAAACGGAAGGTTTCGCTCCAGTGGGGTCGGGGTTTTTGACGGCGAAATTCTAATTCATATGGCGCCGCCCGCCGACATTGTCCCCGAACATATTCATAATCTCTTCGCTTGGTATCAAGCCTCCGCCCTCCACCCCCTGGTCAAAAGCGCCATTTTTCATTATGAATTTGAATTTATTCACCCCTTTTCCGATGGCAATGGCCGCATGGGACGGATGTGGCACAGTCTATTGCTCGCCCACTGGAAAGAATTGTTCTTCTGGCTACCGATCGAAGAGATCATTTCCTCCCGCCAAAAGGAATACTATGAAGCGCTTAAAACCGCGGACCAGCAGGCAGACAGCGCAGGATTTGTGGAACTAATGCTTGAAATCATCCGGGACAGCCTGAAAGAGCTGACAGTTGTTGGCCGCAGCGCCGACCAAGCCACCGACCAAGAAGCCGACCAAGACACCGACCAAGATCAAGGGCCGACTCAGCGACTGCTTTCTGCCCTTGGCAGTGACACCCTCTCCGCCACGGAGCTTATGGCAAAGCTCGGCCTCTCTCATCGGCCAACTTTCCGCAACAATTATCTCCATCCTGCCCTGGACCAGCACCTGATTGAACGCACCATTCCGGATAAACCCAACAGCCCAAAGCAAAAATACAAAAAGAGAAATGAGTAAAATGACCATGACGTCCCCGGGACCCGGTCAAAAGGAGCCACCCGTGGCAGCGTTCCTTCCTTAGCTTTTTTTCCACAACTCCACCCCAAACCCACAAAAGTGCCATTTAGGATGGAACCCTGATTCCACCCCAAACCCACGAAAAGGCTGATTGGGGTGGAGTGAAAGGCGAAATATCGTTAAATATTTATCAAAAATCCTGTTCAATTCCACCCCAAACCCCAAAAAGTGGCATTTAGGGTGGAACCTCCATTCCACCCTAAATCCCCGAAAAGGCCATTTGGGGTGGAATAAAGGAGGAGCATCGTCAAACATTTATCAAAAAATCGCCTTTTATTCCACCCCAAACCCTGAAAAGTGCCATTTGGGGTGGAAACCCAATTCCACCCCAAACCCTCGATAAGGCCATTTAGGTTGGAGTGGGGGAGGGTTCCAGAAATTTTACAAAGGAAGCCCGCCTTCGGCGGGCGGGTAAAAGCGCTTTGCCTTCGGCAAAGCCTAGTTTCAGAAGGAAGCCCGCCTTCGGCGGGCGGGTAAAAGCGCTTTGCCTTCGGCAAAGCCTAGTTTCAGAAGGAAGCCCGCCTCCGGCGGGCGGGTAAAAGCGCTTTGCCTCCGGCAAAGCCTAGTTTCAGAAGGAAGCCCGCCTTCGGCGGGCGGGTAAAAGCGCTTTGCCTTCGGCAAAGCCTAGTTTCGGAAGGAGCCGCCCGTGGGCGGCGTTTTCCTCGCTTCGGCCCCTCCCCAAGGCCCCGCATCTCGTTAAATATTTAACAATCATCTCTCAGCATCAATCGTTTTAAATCATTAATCATTCACAAAGCAGTGCTTTCAGTGAGCTCCATTAAATCAAATACAGATGACGAAGCAACGAATGCGCTGCCGCTTTGCCAGGATTGCCAATTTCTCTTTCTAGTTCAATAAACGATTTTGTTAAAGTATGTAGACTTTTTCTCGGAATCAAGTGAGGAAATTTATAATGTAATTTGTTGAGGATTTCAATCATACACCAAAGGGAGTTTAAAATGCCTTCCGTTTCTTTCGAACTGATATAGCCATTTAAGGCTTGCTCAAGGGGATTGAAAATACTATCATAAGAGCCTCCAAGAATAGCAGCAATCCGCGCCTGGCATAGATAAAGGACATAGACCTGCCTCGGCTCAATAATTCCGGCATGATCTTGGTAGCAGGAAGTATGGGGAAGACCGGATTGGAACCGCTGAATATCCTCCTTTGTCTTTTTCCCCAACCAGAAGCAAGAGAGGTTAAAATAATACTTGATCCTGTGATTAAAGGGCTCAATTGCCTGCCAGGGGTCAGAGGATTCGTCTATTTTCATCAATTTGTCAAAAACTTTTTCATTCGAGTCGACCAAGCCCAAATGAAAACGGATGGAAAACCGCACGGCAGCTAATTTTCCTGTTCCGCGCAGACAACTAAAAAAATTTATTCGAGGACTCATAAAAGTGAGACCATCTTTTTCTTTTCGGCCAACATAATGCAAATACGCTTTAAAAAAGTCTTGAGGCGGCTGAATATGAAAAATATAATATAAAAGGCCCGTTAAATAATATTTACATTTCTTTTGTTCAAGGGTTAGCTGATCAAAAGGCAGATAAAAACTGCTCAGATAGGAATCTGTACTTTCGCCCTTTTTATCTTCCATTTCCTTTAATATATTGTCAGCCAAACCATATTGTTCACTCCCTTCATACGAATCAGAAAAGAGAAATGAAGAAAAATATTTCTGGAAAAAATCCCCAATGTCCATGGAAAAATGATCACAGCCTCCATGAAAATACCGAAGAAGGAAGCTCTGTTTAAGAGAAAGCTTGCCTTTTTTTAGGCTTCCATCTTTTTTAATCTTTCCATGAAGTAAAAAAACTCCCATGGATCCGGCCCTAGGATAGGTGTGAGATAGTTTTTTAAAAAAAAGATTGACATCGAAATCGTCCCCTGCGCCATAACCGAGAAAGAAAAAAAGGCTCCTTTTTTTGTACTTGTCTTCAATGTCCTGAGAAAAAGCAGGAGGAAAGGGCTCAAAGACGCTTTTGAGTGAAAAACCCAAACTCTCAAAACACTTTGCTTGACCATGAATATAGTAAAGCTTCCCAGCCTCTTTATTAAGAAGATAGCCCTGGTAATGCGTTTTATAAGTGGAAAGAATTTCAATAACCGTCTCAAGCCTTAGGAAATGATCCATGCTTTCAATATTCCCTTTGCGACCCTTTAGGATGGGAAGCTCATCATAAAAAAGCGAAAGGAACTGATCAATTCTTTTGCTGTGCTTAGAAAACTGATTTTCCCAGTAGTCAGTTTCCGAATTCGATGGACGCTCAGGGTTAGTGAGAAAGTAAATTTTTATCAAATGACGGATAAGTCGATTTCCCACGGGAAGCCCCGTTGGGGGGTCAGCATCGACCCCTGCTCCAATCCAAAAGACGATATCGTGAAGAGAGCTGTTCAAAAGGATCGTTTCTAAATCAATAGATCTCATGGCGGTATCCTTTCGCACGAAGAATTTCCATCCAGGCCGCTCTGCAATCTGACGTAGGGACTTTTTGAAAACAGATCGGTCTGGATTTTACAGTTCCTCAAAAAAATCATGTCTTTATTTTTGCTACTAAAATACACTACATATATTATATCTCCTTTAATTTAAATAATGAAATTGAGGATTATGGAGGCGATCATGAGGAATCGTTCAATCAAAACCTACCCGGAAGAATTTTTTGCCAAAAAGGAAGTTTATCTTCCTAAAAAGTTAAAATTTGTAAGAATTCCACCAAATTATGAGGAAAATGTGGCGAAATGTGTAGAAAATTTGTAGATTTCTCTTGCAATCTCTCTGGACATGGATATAATTAAACTCACAGTAAGGGTTTTAAGAAACCCTTCTGCAATTGGTCGATTGCAAATGTACATTTGAACTATCTATTAAAAACTTAGGAGGAATTTAAAGAATGAAAAAATTTGCTAAAATCGTTTTAGCGCTGGTCCTCGCTGTGGCTCTCGTATTGCCACTGATGCCAGTTGCTAAGGCTGCTAAACCACAACCGGTTGAGAAGGAAATCTCTTCAGTGGACGCAAAATTAGATGAGAATTCTCTGGCAAAATTAGAACCAAAGCAAATTGCCGCTGCACAGGCAGAGGCTTTATCAGTTACAGTAAAATCTGGCGCTCCTAAAATCACCAAAGATACCAATATTGCTGATTGGGCTAAGTTGTACTTAGAAAACTTTGAGAAAAATGCACAGACCCTTGCCAATAAAACTGGCGTAGAAGTCACTCCTGTCCTCAAAGAAAAAAAATATGAGGACGTACAACTGGCGGACGAAAATACCCCAGATGCGTACGCCCTTCACGTAGTATACGTCTTCGGCAAAGCTGCTGAGGAAAAGCCAGCCGACGCTGAAAAGCCCGGAAAGATCGATGGATACTATCAGTTCCGTCCTTACTTCGTAATGGCAAAGAAAGCTTGCGAATATGTCCGTGATCATAGCCAGGATAAGGCTCAGGAAATGCTCGACAAGTTAAACGCTCATGCTAACTGGTACAAGATCAACAACGTTCCTGATGTTGACATGGTCGCTGAGCACATCAATATGCACGGATATGAACTGATCGCCAAAGAATACAATGACGATTATGGTTACATCTCCTTCCGCTTTGGAATGCCATTCAGCCTGGTTGACTATGAATCAGGCAAGATTAAATTCCAGGCCAGAATTCCTGAGATTACTGAAGAAGCCATCAAGAACAAAGACGAATATATCAAGGTTCATAACGGCATCTACTACGTACCTGTATACGTAGACTACACCCCCAAGAAATACGAAGTTGCTTGGAAGATCGTTCCCAACGAGACCTCTTTAGAGAAGTCCATGGGATACTGGCCCGGCAGAGACATCACCGAAAAATATGACCGTCTCGTCGATGGCAACCCATTCAAGGCTACCCTCTGGGCAATCGAGAACATCGGCAAGGTTGATCCTTGCGCCGCAAAGGTCCTCTTCCCAATGCCAGACTATCGTACACATGACAAGGCTGGTCTCTGGTTCTACGCTCCTGCCGTCGCTCCAAAGGCTGTCAAGGTCAAGGATTCTGATCCTGCTAAGTACGAAGTCACCTTCGAATACATCTTCGCAGGCACTGCAGAGTATGAGAGAGTTTACAAGAACCCTGCTCTGAAAGCTCCTGTAAAACCCGCTGATACCAAAGTCGCTGTAACACCAGCCAAAAATCAGTCCAACAACCCTGGAACTGGTGATGTCATGGTTCTTTCTTACTTAGTATCCGGCATCGCTGCTGCTGGCGCTTACGTAGCCACCAAACACAATAGATAGTTTCGACCAAGGCGGCCCTAGGCCGTAAATGGCAATCGAACCAAAAAGCGCGGAGGATTTTCCTCCGCGCTTTTTTTTGTTGCCCCGTAAAAAACGGGATTTTCGGCTTGATTTTTGGGTAGAATAGAAAGCAGGAAAGACGATGCCCTCGCAAAGAGGGACCCCATTCTAAAAATAAGGAGGTTTTTACAATGAAAGGAAAACGTTTACTGAGCTTTCTTCTTGCCTTGGCCCTTTGCCTGTCGCTTGCGGCCTGCGGGAACCAGGCTCCCCCGAAGGATTCAGGGGAAAAGGAATCGAGCGCTGCCGGGGAAAAGACAGCGGATGAAGGCGAAAAAAAGGTCCATTTTACGCCTGGCACTTATAAGGAAAAAGTAAATGGCCATAACGGCGCCATTGAAGTCCAGGTTGAGTTTACCGATTGGGAGATCAAAAATATTGTCATCGGGAAAAATGAAGAGACGGAGACCGTCGCAAAGGCCGCTTTTGAGCGGATTCCCAAGGACATTATTAAACATCAGAGGGTGGCCGTCGATGCAGTCAATGGTGCGACCGTTACCTCCGCCGCGATTAAAGAGGCGGTCCTCAATGCCGCGGAGAGTGCCGGGGCGGACCTGACCCTTTTGAAAAAAGAGGTCCCGAAGACGCCGGCAAAGGATCCTGTCAAGCTGGAGGCGGACATTGCCATTGTTGGCGGCGGCGGCGCAGGGATGACGGCGGCCCTGGCGGCGGATGATGCCGGAAAGTCAGTCATTCTTCTGGAAAAAAATGCCATGCTGGGCGGCCATACGGCCTTTAGCGGAGCCTATGTCCTCATTACCGGCTCTAAACTCCAGTCGGAAAAATATGGGATTAAAAATGATACCCTCCAGAGGGCCTATGACGATATTATGAAAAACGGCGGAGGAAAGAGCATTCCGGAGGACCTTAAGGTCTATGTGGATCAGATGGGCCCGGCGACGGACTGGATCAATGACCATATCCAGGTCCCCATCCCGGAGAAGCTTACGCCTTTAAGTGAAAATTCGGTCGACCGGGCCATGGTCTATGAGGGCGCCGGTTTTGGCCTTAATGAAGTCTATAAGAAGAAGATGGCCGAGTCCAAGGTGGACGTTCACCTCGATACCAAGGCGAAGGATTTAATCGTCGAAAATGGCCGGGTGGTTGGCGTCAAGGCCATAGATAAGGATGGGACGCCTGTAGAGGTCCGAGCGAAGGCAGTTCTTCTTGCGACAGGAAGCTACGGGGCAAGAAAGGATCTTCTGCCCAAGGAACTGGACAACTTCGTCTTTTACGGGGCCCAGCTGGCCCAGGGCGAGGGCATGGAGATGGCCCAGAAAATCGGGGCAGACGTGGTTAACCAAGGCTATGTCGAGCTCTTTGAAAACGGGGTCGAGTGGAAGCCGGGCATTGCCAAATCGACCTACAATGGATCCATGGCGGCCTGGGATGTGAGCGGAATTCTCGTGGACCGCGAGGGGAAGCGAGTCGTTAATGAAAGGGCCGCGGGCATTGACATTGTAAAGCAGATGGCCAAGCAGCCCGATGGCCGTCTCTTCCTTCTCATGGATCAGAAGACCTTTGATCATTTCCGGGACAATGTCGGCGGCTACGGGATTTCCCAGGAAATGCTGGATGGCTGGCTGGAGAATAACGGAAAAGACGCCCCCTATTTTGCCCACGCGGAAATGCTGGAGGACGCGGCAAAGATCGTCCAGGTCGATCCCAAGAATCTCAAGGAAACTGTTGACCGCTATAATTCCTTTGTCGATAAGGGCAAGGATGAGGACTTTGGCCGCGATCCCGCCTACATGACCGCGAAAATCGGCGAGGGCCCCTACTACCTCGTCGAGCAAAAGCCGCGCTTTGCAACGACCCTGGGGGGCCTAAAAATCAACCCCAAGCTCCAGGTTGTCAATAAAGAGGGCAAGGTGATCGAGGGCCTCTATGCCGCTGGCGATGTCGCAGGCGGCGCCCGCGGAAACGACTCCATCCCCGGATCGGATGTCGGCTGGGCTCTGACCTCGGGCTACTTCGCCGGTAAGACGATCTCCGAGATGCTTTCAAAGTAAAAGAAAGACCTTAAAGCTGGCAGGGAAAAGGGCGAATCACGCCCTTTTTCGTTGCCAGCCATCTTCAATACGTGCTATAATGGCTTTGAAAGAAAGTGGGGGATTCTATGCCCTTCTTTCGGACTGAAAAGGAAAGCATAAATAGGAGGTAGAAGAATGAAAGTTCGTAAATTTGGTCTTGTCCTCGCTGCGGTCGCCCTCATCTTAGTCGCCGCATTCCCAGGCCAGGCCTACGCCGAAAAGGCTGAAAGCGCGGAGGATAAAGCCTTTGACGCTTATCAGGATTATGTTCGCAATTATGGTTGGTATTGGTACTATGGGTCTAATGATCTGGCGAGACAGAAATTCCTGGAGAAGTATTACGGAGTATCCTACAATGATTATTACTTCCGTTACGATGCCTGGAATGACTTCTATGATCATGTCCATAAGGTCGGTTCTCCCTATCATTATGATAACTGGGACTATGCCCATTATCTGAGCAAGTATTACGGCGGCTATAAGTATTACTATTATCCCGCTTACTGGAGCTGGGATTATGGCTATTATTGGCCTTCATACTATGTTTGGAATAACTGGAACGAAAGCGCTTACTGGCCCTACTCCTTCAATCACAATGATTCCGACCTGGAGCTGGATTATGTCATGCACGTCAACTACTATGACGACTTCATCAATGTCCGTGAGCATACTCCTGCGCCCATGGATGAAAGAGCCAAGGCAATCATCGCCAATGGCGAAAAGGGCGCAAGCATCCAGTATCCGCTCTTCACCTCTGAGCCCGGCCGTCAGTACATCTTCGAAGAAGATAAGGCAAATAACCTCGACGTCGACTATAAGGCTTATCTGGGCGTATCCGCGGATGAGAAAATCGTGCCCGTTATAACTCCCTACGAAGCCGATACCACGATTGAGGATTACGCTTTAGATTCTCTCAAGGGAAATGAACAAGCTCCTGCCCAGTTTAATTACAACATTCCTGAGTCCGAGCAAGTGGTCCAGAGCCACTTCCTGAACTCCCTGACCTACTAATTTGCATTAACTCGTTAACATCAAGGTCTTTTAGGAATTTACCTAAGGCCCTTCGAGGATTTCCGTCAAGACCCTTAGGTTAAAACCCCGAGCCCCCTGCGGGAACGCAGGGGGCTCGGTTTGTGCTGTCTCTTATACACATCTGACGCTGCCGACGAATAGAGAGGTGTAGA
>CAMYOR010000021.1 GCA_947278105.1 uncultured Tissierellia bacterium | reverse complement strand
GGCCAGTTGCCCACATAGGCATTGGCCCCGGTAAGGGCATTAAATAAGGTGGTCTTGCCTGAATTGGGGTTGCCGGCCAGGGCAATGGTATAGGTCATGGTCTTATCACTCTCTTTTCACAAGTTTTTCAAATATTTACGGAAGCTTTTGCTGGCCATCCATGAGAATATTCTTATTTTACCCAAGCCGTCGGGATTCGCAACACAAGAGTCGATGGATAAAAATGCGAGAGAAAAAAATTCCCGGACCGGCCCTATCGTTAAATGGCTAAATTTCTACATTTCGTATTTTTTGCGAATGAATATTCTACATATTGTGGTTTTCCCTGGAATTTCTCCCTCTTTTTGGGTAAAATAAAGGGGCGATATTTTTTTAAAGAGAAAGGGAAAGCAATGACCGTACAGATAATTGACGAGGTCACAGAGACCGAAAACTACGAAAAACTGGAAAGCTATTTTCAGGACCTAGACCATTTTCACGAAAGCCTGGAAGAAATCCAGCAGAGGTTTCCTGGGGAAGAATACCGGCTCCAGTACCTGGCTGAAAAATTTGAAAGCTTCTATAAAGAAGGCCTGACCCTGGATCAAAGGGTCCGCTATCTGATTTCCTCGGCAGTCGAGCTGACCAGCGAAAACGCCCCCCGGTGGGAATGCATTGCCAGCTATTTTTACGACCTTCTCTACAAGAAGCATTTAAAGGAGACCTGGAAAAAAAGGATTTTGGAGGGAAAGGTTCCCGGGGTCCGGGATCCCGAAGAAAGTCTCTCTTTCTATCAAAAGGTCCTTTCCTTGGACCAGGGGGGGCTTTACGCCCAAGAAGTCCTGGAAACCTACTCCGAAGAGGACTTAAATGAAGCAGAAGGGTGGATGGTTCCCCAAAGGGATCTTTGGGTTAACTATCCCGGCTATGACCTTCTGGTCTCCCGCTATGTCATAAAAAGCTTTGACCTGGTCCCCCTGGAATCCGTTCAGGAAATGTACCTGGGCATCGCCCTTTTTTTGGCCATCCCGGAAAAAAAGGACCGGCTGATTTGGGCCCATCGCTTTTACCGGATCCTCTCCACCTTAAAGGTCACCCTCGCCACCCCCACCCTCGCCAATGCCAGAAAGCCCTTCCATCAGCTTTCTTCCTGTTTTATCGACACCGTTCCTGACGACCTTCAGGGAATTTACAAGAGCATTTCCAACTTTGCCAATGTTTCCAAATTCGGGGGCGGGATGGGCCTTTATTTCGGCAAGGTCCGGGCTCAGGGCTCCGCCATCCGCCATTTCAAGGGAGCGGCCGGCGGAATTATCCGCTGGGTCCGCCTGGCCAACGATACGGCCGTGGCCGTCGACCAGCTGGGGGTCCGTCAGGGAGCCTGCGCCTGCTATCTGGACATCTGGCATAAGGATGTGCCGGAATTCATTCAGATCCGGACCAATAACGGGGACGACCGGATGAAGGCCCACGACATCTTCCCCGCCCTCTGCTATCCCAATTATTTCTGGGACCAGGTGGAAAACCACCTGGACGGTCAATGGGGTCTTCTTGACCCCCATGAGGTTTCTCTCGTTAAGGGTTATGCCTTGGAGGATTCCTATGGTGAGGAATGGACGGAAAAATACCTGGACTGCCTGGCCGACGACAGGATTAGCAAAAGGTGGATTCCTCTAAAAGAGCTGGTCCGCCTGATCATCCGATCCCTGGTCGAAACCGGCACTCCCTTTGCCTTTAACCGGGACCTGGTCAACGAGGCCAACCCCAATAAAGATAAGGGGATCATTTACTCCTCCAACCTCTGCACGGAAATCGCCCAGAATATGTCCGAATCGACTATTACAAGCGAAGAAATCCTGGATGAAAACGGGGATCCGGTGATTGTCACCAAGACCCTGCCCGGGGACTATGTGACCTGCAACCTGGCCTCCCTGAACCTGGGAAAAATTGACCTGGAGGATCCGGAGGACCTGAAAGAGGCCGTCACTTCTGCGGTCCGGGCCCTGGATAATGTCATTGAAATGAACTTTTTCCCGGTGCCTGCGGCAAAGATCAATAACCATAAGTACCGGCCCATCGGTCTGGGGGTCTCGGGCTACCATCATATGCTCGCAAACCATCACATTTTCTGGGAAAGCCAGGCCCACCTGGACTTTGCCGACCAGGTCTTTGAAAAAATCAACTTTTACACCATTCAGGCGTCCATGGAAAATGCCCGGGACAAGGGCCCCTACCCCTATTTCAAGGGGTCTGAGTGGGACAGCGGCCGATATTTTAGCCGCCGGTCCTATGACAGCCCGGCCTGGCAGGACCTGGCCAGAAAAGTCCACGAAAATGGCCTAAGAAACGGATATCTCCTGGCGATCGCACCGACCTCTTCCACCTCCATCATCGCCGGCACCTCTCCGGGCGTCGATCCCGTGACCAACACCTTCTATTACGATGAAAAGAAAAGCGGCCTCATCCCCCGGGTTGCCCCGGACCTGAATTTTTCCAATTACGTTTACTATAATCCGGCCCATGAAACCGACCAGTCCTGGTCCATCCGGGCCGCAGGGATCCGGGCCCGCCACATCGACCAGGCTGCTTCCATGAACCTCTATATCACCAATGACTACAGCTTCCGAAAGATCCTCGCCCTTTATCTCCAGGCCTACCGAGAAGGGGTCAAGACCATCTACTACATCCGGTCCAAGTCTTTAGAGGTTGAGGAGTGCAGGTCCTGCTCCCTTTAGACCTTAAACCTTCCAAAAACGCCGACTCAAAGCCTTCGAGCTTGAGTCGGCACTTTGCGAAATCCCACTAAAATTTTCTCAGGATGATCTCAAGAAAGGAAAACCATGAATAAAATCAAAAAGAATCCCCTTTTTAATCCGGAGGGGGATATTGAACTTGCGAAGCGCAGGATGATTGGCGGCAACACCACCAATCTCAACGACTTCAACAACATGAAATACGACTGGGTCTCAAATTGGTACCGGCAGGCCATGAACAATTTCTGGATTCCCGAAGAAGTGAATCTTTCTGAGGACAAGAAACAGTACCCGAACCTGGCGGAGGCGGAAAAAAGAGCCTATGACAAGATTCTTTCCTTCCTGGTTTTTCTGGACAGCCTCCAGTCGGCCAACCTACCCAATGTTGCCGAATACATCACGGCCAATGAAGTCAACCTCTGCCTCCATATCCAAACCTACCAGGAGTGCATCCACTCCCAGGCCTATTCCTATATGCTCGATTCCATCTGCGCCCCTGATCAAAGGGATCAGATCCTCTACCAGTGGCGGGATGATGAAGTCCTCCTTCACCGAAACACCTTTATCGGGGATATTTACAACGATTTTCAAAAAGAAAAAAGCTCCCTGAACTTTATGCGGGTCCTGGTGGGAAACTATATCCTGGAGGGAATTTACTTCTATTCCGGTTTTATGTTTTTCTACAATATGGCAAGAAACCGGCGGATGACCGGTTCAGCTCAGGAGATCCGCTATATTAACCGGGATGAAAATACCCACCTCTGGCTTTTCCGAAGCATTATCCACGAGCTTCAAAAGGAAGAACCCGACCTGTTCACCCAGGAAGATCAGAAGCTTTACCGGGAAATGATCCATGAGGGGGCCGAACAGGAAATCGCCTGGGGAAAATACGCCATTGGCAATGACATTCAGGGGCTCAATGAGACCATGGTCGAGGACTACATCCAGTATCTGGCGAACCTCCGCCTTCGTGAAATCGGCCTGGACCCCCTCTACCCCGGCCACCAAGAGGAACCGGAATCCATGAAGTGGGTCTCCAACTACTCTAATGCCAATATGATCCGAACTGACTTTTTTGAAGCCAAGTCCACGGCCTACGCAAAATCCGGGGCCCTCATTGATGATTTATAGTCCGCTTTCAAAAAAAGACGTATAATAAATTTCTGACCGTTTCAATCCGGTCCGAGATATAATAAAAAGGTCCAAGCGATTGATTTTCAGCACTTTTTAACCAATAAGGAGGGGCAAGTGAAAAAAGTTGGGATCATTATGGGCAGTGACAGCGATTTGGGGATCGTAGAAAAATGTACGGCCGTTTTGGACGAACTGGAAATCCCCTATGAGGCCCATGTCTATTCGGCTCACCGGACTCCGGAAGAAGCCCGCGCGTTTGCTGTCAGTGCAAAGGAAAAGGGATTCGGCGTTTTAATCGGCGTCGCCGGAATGGCGGCCCACCTGGCCGGGGCTTTGGCGGCCAACACCGTCCTTCCCGTAATTGGAATCCCCGCCAAGTCCAATGCCTTGGAAGGCCTGGATGCTCTGCTTTCCACAGTTATGATGCCTTCGGGCATTCCCGTTGCCACCGTTGCCATTGACGGAGGAAAAAATGCGGCTTACCTGGCCGCAGAGATCATCGCCCTGACTGATGATTCCCTGGCTGGACGTCTGGAAGCCCGCCGCCAGGCCGATCATAAAAATACCTTAGAAAAAAACGCCCGCATTGAAGAAAAACTGAACCGCTAATCCACTGGAGTCAAGAAAGGAGCCGTCCCATGGAAAAGAAAGACCTGATCCGAGAAGGTAAAGTAAAAAAAGTTTACGCAACTGATGATCCCGATAAAATTATCGTGTCTTATGAAGACAAAGCCACCGCCGGCGATGGAGATAAGGTGGGAAAAATTGCCAACAAGGGGGTCATCAATAATAAGATGACCAACATCCTCTTCAAACTCCTGGAAAAGGCGGGTGTTCACACGGACTTTATCGAGGAAATTAATGACAATGAGGTTTTAGTCCGCAAGGCCACCATGTATCCCCTGGAGGTCATTGTCAGAAATATTGCCGCTGGCCATTTCTGCCTCCGCTATGGGGTCGAAAAGGGGATGAAATTCGACCAGCCTACCTTTGAATTTTCCTTGAAAAATGACGAGCTCCATGACCCTCTGATCAACGACTCCCACCTGGTTGCCTTAAAAATGGCCCGGCAGGAGGATTTGGATGCCATCCGCAAATCTGCTCTCAAGGTCAATGAGGTTCTCAAGGAATATTTTGCCAAGCTCGGCATTATCCTGGTGGACTTTAAGCTGGAATACGGCCTGGATTCGGACGGAAAGGTTATGCTCTGCGATGAGATCTCTCCCGACTCCTGCCGGTTCTGGGATGCGAAAACCGGGGAGAGCTTAGATAAAGACCGGTTCCGTCAGGACCTGGGCGGGGTCGATGAGGCCTATGAAGAAATGTTCCGCCGGGTCACGGAAAAGTAATTTGCCTTCTTGCGTTCCGGAAGTCCTTCTTCCGGAACGCTTTTTCATTTTGATCAGCAGGGCCGAGCCAAAGGGGCCGCCTGATCAGACTCTCTTAATAAGAAAGGAGCTAATGTGGGTGGTTTTTTTGGTTTAGTTTCGAAAAGAAGCGCCTTGGAGGATGTGTATTACGGGACGGATTACCTGTCTCATTTGGGGACCCACCGGGCCGGAATTGCCTGCTATGACCCGGTGATCGGCTTGCAGAGGGAGATTCACGATATCGAAGATATCCCCTTCCGGACGCGGTTTGAACACATTTTTTCGGATATGAAGGGCAATTCCGCCCTGGGAAGCATCAGCGACTTTGAGCCCCAGCCCCTCTTAATCCGTTCTCGTTTTGGGGTCTTTGCCCTTTGCTTTACGGGCCTGATTACCAACCAGGAAGAATTGGTGGAAAAATACCTGAGCCGGCCGGGAGCCCATTTTGACGCAATGACCGCAGGAAGGGTGAACAGCTGTGAGCTGATCGCTGCCCTCATCAACCTTCAAGATACCATGGTGGATGGGCTCCGCTTCGCCCAGGAGGTCATTGAAGGGACCGCCTCCATTTTGGTCCTTCAAAATGACGGGTCCCTGATCGCAGCCAGGGACAAGAAGGGAAGAATCCCTGTGATGATTGGCCGTGACGAGGACGGCACCTGCGTTTCCTTTGAGTCCTTCGCTTACAAGAAGCTGGGCTACGAAGATTTTCAGGAGCTGGGCCCCGGGGAGATTGTCCTGATTACCGCCGACCATATCGAGCAGGTCCAGGCCCCCGGCCAAGAAAAAAAGATCTGCGCCTTTTTATGGACCTACTACGGGTATCCTGCCTCAACCTATGAGGGGGTGAACGTAGAAAAAGCCCGGTATGCCAATGGACGGCTGATGGCCCAGCAGGATAAGGAGATTGGTAAAACTTTTTCCATTGACCATGTCGGAGGGGTCCCAGATTCCGGCGTGGGACACGCCCTGGGCTATGCCTTTGAATCGGGCATCCCCTACGGCCGGGCCATCGTCAAATACCCAACCTGGTACCGGTCCTTCACCCCCTCCAACCAGAAAAGGAGAAACCGGGTGGCCAAGATGAAGCAGGTCCCCGTCTATCCCCTGATCCACGATCAAAGCCTGCTCTTTGTCGATGATTCCATTGTCCGGGGAACCCAGCTCCATGGAACGGTCGACTTTCTCCAGAAAAACGGGGCTCGGGAGATCCATATGCGCTCGGCCTGCCCGCCGACCATGTATCCCTGCAAATACCTGAATTTTTCAAGATCGGCCTCAGACCTTGAGCTTTTAAGCCGCCGGACCATCCTTCGCCTGGAGGGCCAGGCCGGCTTAAACCATCTGGAGGAATACGCTTCTGCAAAGGAAGACCGAGGCCAGGCCATGCGCCAGGCCATCGCCGAGGAATTCCACTTCTCCTCTTTGGAATTCCAATCCCTGGAAAATCTCATCGCTTCCATCGGTCTTCCGGAATGCGACCTTTGCACCTACTGCTGGAACGGGAGGGAATAAAATGAAATCCAAATCCGACGCTTACGCAAAGGCCGGAGTTGACATCACGGCCGGCTATAAAGCGGTAGAGCTGATGAAAGGCTTTATCCAAAGAACCCGGACCCCCGGCGTCCTCTCGGACATCGGAGGTTTCGGGGGACTTTTTTCCATCGGACAGGGCTATGAAGAGCCGATTTTAGTTTCCGGGACCGATGGAGTCGGGACCAAGCTAAAGCTGGCCTTTCAGATGGACCGGCACAATACGATCGGGATTGATGCCGTTGCCATGTGTGTCAATGACATCATCTGCTGCGGGGCAAAGCCCCTCTTTTTCCTGGATTACATCGCCTGCGGGAAAAATGTTCCAGAAAAAATCGCCGCGATTGTCGAAGGGGTGGCCGAGGGCTGCGTTCAGGCAGGGGCGGCCCTGATCGGGGGAGAAACTGCCGAAATGCCCGGCTTCTACCCGGAAGACGAATACGACCTGGCCGGCTTTTCTGTGGGGATTATCGACAAAAAAGAGATCATCAACCCCGCCGACATGAAGGAAAAGGACCTGGTCCTGGCCCTTCCCTCGACCGGGATCCATTCCAATGGCTATTCCCTGGTCCGAGAAATTATCCGGGACAAGGGCCTTTCCTTGAACCAGCCCTTTGAAAATTCCGGAAAAACCCTGGGGGAGGTGCTCCTTGAACCGACAAAAATTTACGTAAAGCCCGTTCTTTCCTTGCTCAAAGAAGTCAAAGTCCGAGGTATTTCCAATATCACGGGGGGCGGCTTCTATGAAAATATCCCCCGGTCCATTCCCGAGGGCCTGGGGGCAAAAATTGATGCCAAGGCCCTTCGGATCCACCCCATCTTCCCCTTTCTCCAGGAAAAGGGAGGAATCTCCGATCACGATATGTTCAACACCTTTAACATGGGGGTGGGGATGGTCCTGGTGGTAAGCCCGGAGGATGGAAAAAAATCCCTGGAAATCCTTCACCGGGAGGGGGTTGATGCCTATCCGATCGGCGAAATTATCCAGTCAGACGAGAGGATTTTGCTATGATGACCCCTCCTTTAGAAAAAACGAGGATCGCCGTTCTCGTCTCCGGGGGCGGGACCAACCTCCAGCACCTGATCGAGAGCGAAAAAAAGGGAGATCTTCCCCATGGAAAAATCTGCCTGGTGGTTTCAAATCGGAAGGGGGCTTATGCCCTGGAGCGGGCAAAGGCAGCCGGGATCGAGACCCTCTACCTTCCTAGAAAAAAAGCGGCTCCGCAAATTTTTGAAAACCAGCTTTTGGAAGCCCTGGAATCCCACAGGATTGACCTTGTCATCCTGGCGGGATTTTTGTCTATTTTAAGCCCTGATCTGATCCGCAAATATCCGGACCGGATCTTAAATGTCCATCCTTCCCTGATTCCCTCTTTTTGCGGGAAGGGTTATTATGGCCTGATTGTCCATCAAAAAGCCCTGGAAAGAGGGGTGAAGGTGACCGGGGCGACCGTCCACCTGGTCAATGAAATCCCCGACGGAGGAAGGATTATCCTTCAAAAGGCCGTGGAGGTCAAGGAGGGGGATAGCCCTGAAAGCCTGCAAAAGCGGGTGATGGAGGAAGCCGAATGGGTCCTCCTTCCCCGGGCGGCGGAAATCTTTGCAAAAAAAATCGCAGAAGAAAAAGGAGAAATGGTATGAATCAAAGTCTGTCCCAGCTTGTCCAAGGAAATCCCTATCCCGGCCGGGGAATCTTCGTGGGAATGTCTCCCGGAGGCGACAAGGCCCTGATCGCCTACTTTATCATGGGCCGGTCGGCCAACAGCCGGAACCGGGTTTTTGTTTTAAAAGACGGGGACCTTTTCACCCAGCCCTTTGACCTCTCCCAGGTGGAGGACCCGACCCTGATCATCTACCGGGCCATGACCGCAAGCGAGGACCGGCTGATCATCACCAACGGAGATCAGACCGACACCATCGCCCAAGGGGAAGAGGCGGGCCTTTCCTTTGACCAGGCCCTGATGACCCGGAAATTTGAGCCCGACGGGCCCAACTGGACCCCTCGAATTTCCGCCATCCTACGCTTTGCTAAAGACTCCTTTACCTACGAAATGAGCATTTTAAAGGCGGGGGATCCTGAGGGAAAGACCTGCACTCGAGAATTTTTCCAATACGAACCCCAAGCCGGCAAGGGACATTTTCTTTCCACCTATGTCACCGATGGAAGCCCCCTGCCCTCCTTTGACGGAGAGCCGGAAGAAGTGGATATCCCAAGCCCCCTTACTCATTTTTGCGATGATCTTTGGGCGGCCCTGGATCCGGACAACCGGGTTTCCCTCTACCTGCGTTTCACAGACCTTAAAACAGGCCACTTTGAAGAGCGGATTTTCAATGCCAGAGAGGACTAGGACCCATGACAGACCCGCATGAAAACTATATTTCCCCTTACTCTTCCCGCTATGCCAGCAAGGAGATGCAGTATCTTTTTTCGGATGACTTCAAATTTACCAGCTGGAGAAGGATGTGGATCGCCCTGGCCAAGGCGGAACAATCTTTAGGTCTTGGAATTTCCGATGAGCAGATTGAGGAAATGGAGGCCAAGATCAAGCCCATTGACTATGACCTGGCAAAGAAAAGGGAAAAAGAGGTCCGCCACGACGTGATGAGCCATGTCTACGCCTTTGGAAAGGCGGCCCCAAAAGCCGAGCCGATCATCCACCTGGGGGCGACCTCCTGCTATGTGACCGACAATACGGAGCTGATTCAGATGGAAAAGGCCTCCCGGATCATCCTTCAGAAGGCCGGTCAGGTGGTGAAGAATTGGGCGGATTTCGCTGAAAAATATAAGGACCTCCCCTGCCTGGGCTACACCCACCTCCAGCCGGCCCAGCTGACGACGGTCGGAAAGAGGGCCTGCCTTTGGATCAATGAGATGATCCTGGCCATCCAATCCCTTCAGGATGAGCTCGACCACTTCCTCCTCCGGGGGGCCAAGGGCACCACGGGAACCCAGGCTTCTTTTATGGATCTTTTTGACAATGACGAGGAAAAGGTCAAGGCCCTGGACCAGAAAATTGCCGAAGAGCTAGGTTATAAGGGGGTCTATCCGGTAAGCGGCCAGACCTATTCCCGGCAGGTCGACTTTCACTATTTAAGCGCCCTGGCAAACTTTGCCATTGCCGCGTCAAAATTTGCCAATGACCTTCGGATCCTCCAGTCCTTTGAAGAGCTGGAGGAGCCCTTTGAGTCGACCCAGATCGGCTCTTCGGCCATGCCCTATAAAAGAAATCCCATGCGGTCGGAAAGGGTCTGCGCCCTTTCCCGGCACGTTATCGTCAACTGCTTAAATCCGGCCCTGACGGCCTCCACCCAGTGGTTTGAAAGGACCCTGGATGACTCAGCCAACCGCCGGCTTGCCATTTCCGAGGCCTTCCTCGGGGTGGATTCGATTTTAAATATCACCATTAACATCAGCCAGGGGATCAGCGTCTTTCCCGGGGTCATCCGCCGGCGGGTCATGGAAAAGCTCCCTTACATGGCCACGGAAAACATCATGATGGAATCGGTCAAAAGAGGAAAGGACCGCCAGGCCATCCATGAGAGGATCCGCGAGCACTCCCATGCGGCTGTAAAAAAGGTGAAGGTCGACGGGGGGGCCAATGACCTGATGGATCGAATTGCCGCCGATCCCATGATTCCCCTGACCCGGGAGGAAATTGAAGAAAAACTGGAACCGGCTCTTTATGTAGGCCGGGCGCCCTCTCAGGTAGAGGAGTACCTGTCTCTTATACACATCTGACGCTGCCGACGAATAGAGAGGTGTA
>CAMYOR010000020.1 GCA_947278105.1 uncultured Tissierellia bacterium | reverse complement strand
CGGGGTCCAGTAACCCCGGAGCCGGCGCTCCGGCCTTCTTTTTTTTGCCCTTTTTTAAGGGCCTGGAGGAACGATGAAAGTTCTTGTGACCGGAGCCTTGGGCTACATCGGCTCCCATACCGCCGTCGACCTATCTCACCGGGGACACGACCTCGTCCTCGTCGACAATCTTTCCAATTCCAAAGCCTCCGTTGCCCAAAGAATAGGGGCCCTGACAGGAAAGTCCCCCCTCTTTTACCAAGGGGACTGCAAGGACCCCGTTTTTATGGATGCCATTTTTGACGCCCAAAGGCCCGAGGCCGTCCTTCACTTTGCTGGCTTTAAAGCCGTCGGGGAATCCGTAGAAAAGCCCCTGGCCTACTACCGCAATAATATCGATACCACCCTGACCCTTCTGGAAGCCATGGAAAAATATGGAACCAGGACCCTTGTTTTTTCTTCCTCCGCCACCGTCTACGCCCCTGAAAATCCAAGCCCTTTGAAAGAGGAAATGCCCCTACGGGCCATCAATCCCTATGGAAAAACCAAGATTATGATCGAAGAGATCCTCAGGGACTATGGCCAAGCTCACCCCTCCTTCACCGGCATCCTCCTGCGCTACTTTAACCCCATCGGAGCCCATCCCTCGGGCCTAATCGGAGAAGAGCCAGAAGGAAGGCCCAATAACCTCATGCCCTGCCTCTGCCAGGTGGCCGCAAAAAAACTCCCCCTCCTCCATATCTTTGGCAATGACTATCCCACCCCCGACGGGACCGGAATCCGGGACTATATCCACGTTCAAGACCTGGCCCGGGGACACGTCCAGGCCCTGGAAAAGCTCCACGGCACTGCGGGGATCTTTCCCTATAACCTGGGGACCGGCCAGGGGACCTCGGTTCTTGACCTGGTCCGCGCCTTTGAAAGAGTCAACGGACTGATCCTCCCCTATGTGATTGAGGGCCGGCGGCCCGGGGATAATGCAGAGGTTTATGCAGACCCCTCCCGGGCCCTAAAGGACCTGGGCTGGAAGAGCCAATATTCGATCGAAGATGCCTGCCGAGATGCTTGGACCTATCAGAAAAACCGGGAAGAAAACCCTGAAAGAGATTAGGAAAAAAACGAAAAGCCGCCGGTGGATTCCGGCGGAAGGGGCAAAGGAAAAATTAATCGATCATGAAATTAAAGAAGGATTTACGCCCGGGCTATTTCAAAGCCCGGTTTTTTCCAAACCGCCGCTGAAAGCTTTGAGCTACGATGGAAAGCTCTGGCACCCGGAGGATCCCCACCAGGGGAAAATAAACCAGGGCGCAGGATAGAAGGACCAGGAGCATCCGGGAAATTTCCCCCAGTCCTGGCAAAAGGTCATAGACCTTCCGCCCACAAAAAATCATCAGGACAGAAGCTGCCGTAATTTTCAAAAGGCTCCGAAAGACCCCCCGGTAATGAAGAGCCCCCACCTTCTTTCGCAGGGTCAGGACCATCAGGACTGCTCCGATTCCCGCCGTAATCGTCGTGGCGGCCGAAAGCCCGTTCAGCCCGAAGAACCGGGAGAGGATGAGATTTAAAATGATATTTAAGACCACCTGAATCGTCGCAATAAAAAGCGGGGTTTTGGTATTATTCATCGTGTAGTAAATTCGGGTATTCATCTGATAAAACATCACAAAAATCAGGGCTGGCGCATAGAAAAAGAGGATGCCCGCGGTCATGGCCGTGGACTCGGAAGTGAAGGCTCCCCTTTCATAGAAGGCGCGCACAACCGGGGTGGAAAAAGCCATCAGGCCAAAGACCGCCGGAATAATCAGGATCAGGCCCGCCGTAATGGATTGGGCGGAAATCCGCTTGACCTCGCTCATCTTCTTTTCCCGGGCAAGGGCGGTCATTTTGGGAAAAGCTGCCGTGACGATGGAGACAATGACAATGCCCTGGATCAGGTCATAGAGCTTGGCCGCATAGTCCAAGGCCGAAACCCCGCCCGATGCCGCCACGGTCGTTGCCACCGCCTTATCGACAATAATGGAAAGGTCGTTGACCACGATCGAAATCATAGCCGGAAGGGCGATCGCAAGGGATTCTTTAAGATAGGGATCCCGGAGATTGAGAAAAAGACGGTGCCGGTAACCCGCCCTACGAAGGGCCCGGGGAAAGAACAAATACTGAATCCCGTGGGCAAAAAGAACTCCTCCGGCCAGAAGCCAGAGGGAATTTTGCCGAGAAGCAAAAATGGCAAAGACAATCAGGACCATATTCATGATAATCCCTGTCGTTGCCGGGGTCAGGAAATCTCCATAAATTTGAAGGTAGGCAATCATGGGCCCGTTGATCGCCGAGAAATAAATGGCAAGGATCGTAATCCGGCAGAAGACAACCGCCAGCTGGTATTTTTCCCCCGTAAAGCCATGGGCGACGACCTTTAAAATGGGCCCCATGAAAATCTCAAAGAAAATGACAACCAGGGTTGCCACAAGAAGAAGGCTGTTAGTAAGGTTTGCGGTAAAAAGATCTGCGTGCCGCCTCTGGCCTCGATTTAGCTCATTATGGTAAATCGGAATAAAGGTAGACTGGATGGACATAAAAAGAAAAGAAAAGGAGAGGGCAATCATCGTCATGGAAATCACGTAAATATCCTTGACCATGGAGGTTCCGTAGACCTGCGAAAAGACGATCTCTCTTGCAAGGCCCGTCAGCTTGGAGATAATGGTAACGATCATCAGTTCGATTGCAACATTTGTCATCAAAGGCTCCCCCTCATCCTGTCAGTAGAGTTTACCACACTTCAAGGAGCCGGGTCCAGGTGAAAGATCCCCGCAAAAAGCATATAATACTAGGGATAGGAAGAGGCAAAATTCAAGAAAAAGGTGAGTATATGAAGATTCATTCCAAAGAAGAAATGAAAAAATGGACACTGGAATTTTTCCGGACCCTGCCTTCGGGCGCCGTGGTTTCCTTAGAGGGAGATCTGGGGGCGGGAAAGACCCAGATGGTCCAGTGGATTGGCCAGGCCCTGGGCGTTCAAAAGCCCATTCCTTCGCCGACCTTTGATCTGGTTCACACCTATAAGACCCCCCGGGGCCCCCTCCGCCATCTTGACCTCTACCGCTTAGAGACCCCCCGGGAAATCGAGGCCCTGGATTACGAAGATTATTTTTATCCGGAAAATGGATATACCTTTATTGAATGGGCAAAAAAAGCCGGCCCCTACCTGCCGAAGGATCTCATTACCCTGACCATCCTCAAAGGCCCCGGAGAAGAAAGGGAGGTTTTTCTTTCATGAGACTGCTTGCGATTGACACTTCCACCCGGGCCATGGGCCTTGCCCTCTATTCCTTTGATGAAAAATCCCCCGAAGGCCCTCTCCGGGGAACCTTTGACGGAGTTTCTATCGAAAGGGAGGGAGCCAATCCCTCGGACGAGCTTTTTCCCTTGCTGGAAGATCTGGGAGAAAGAATAGACCTGGACCTTCGTAAAAAAGGGACCATCAATGCCTACGCCGTTGCCCTGGGCCCCGGCTCTTTTACAGGTCTTCGGATCGGCGTGACCACGGCAAAAACCCTGGCCCAGTTCACCCAAAGCCCCCTGGTGGGAATTTCCACCCTCCGGGCCATGGCCTGGGGCTGGGGAAGGGAGGACCTCCTCCATGTTCCCCTGATCGATGCCCGGGCCAATCGAATTTACGCTGCCGCCTATGCCTGCTTTAAAGGCAAAAACGAATACCTGGGGGAAGAACCGAAGGTCCTGATCCCCGGGGATCTCTATTACGAAGAAGACCTCCTGCCGAGGGTGGAAAAAGCCGTCCAGGACCAGGGTCTTCAGGGAATCCTCTATATCGGCCAGGGCCTCTCAGCCCACCCCGCCCTAGAAAAGACCTCCCTGGCCTTTGAAATTGCTCAGGGAGAAAATGCCGACTCCCCGGTTCGGGGCCTGGCTATTTTAGCCGCTCAAAGACTTGCCAGGGGAGAGAGCGACTCCTTTTTGGACCTGGCCCCCCTCTATCTTCGAAAATCCCAGGCAGAAATGGACCGTGACCGCTATGAAAGACCTTAAGCCAGCTCTTAGGCCGATGGCCCCGGAAGACCTCATCCAGGTAGAGGCCATTGAAAAAATGAATTTTTTCGATCCATGGACCGAGGAAATGCTCAAAAGCGAGCTATTAGCGAATAGAAATATTGAAGCCTTCACTTTGAAAGCCGGCCCGGAAATTCTGGGTTACTACTTTGCCTGGCATATTGCCGGCCAGTCGGATCTCAGTAACCTCGCCGTCAAAAAAGCCTTCCAGGGCAGGGGCCTGGGAAGGATCCTTTTTCAGCACTTTCTGGACCAGGGAAGAAAAAAAGGATCCAGAGATTTTTTTCTAGAAGTTGCCGTGGACAATGAGCCGGCCCTGGCCCTTTATTCCGCCTTTGGATTTGAGATCCTTTCTCGGAGAAAAAACTACTATTCTAAGGAACACAAAGATGCTTTCGTTATGAAATATCAGCCGAAAGAAAATTTTTCCGGGGGAAGCCTTCCCCAGGAAAGGAGGGAGGACGCATGATTCACTTAGCCCTGGAAAGCTCCTGTGACGAGACTTCCGCCGCCATCCTAGAGGATGGGCGGACCATCTTAGCCAGCCTTGTTTCCACCCAGATCCCCGTCCATGAAAAGTTTGGCGGGGTGGTTCCCGAAATTGCCTCCCGGATGCACCTGGAAGCCATCAACCGGATCCTCGCCCTGACCTTTGAAAAAGCAAAAAAAAGCCCCAAGGACCTGGATCTAGTCTCCGTGACCCGGGGGCCGGGCCTGGTGGGGGCCCTGCTTGTGGGCGTTGCAGCAGCAAAGGCCATCGCCTTTTCCGAGGGGATCCCCATTGTCGGCGTCAATCACATGGAAGGACATATCTCCGCTAACTACCTATCCGCCCCGGATCTGGCCCCCCCTTTTTTGACCCTGGTCGTCTCCGGCGGACACACCTACCTTGCCCAGGTCAAGGACTATGTCACCTACCAGGTATACGGCACCACCCGGGATGATGCCGCCGGCGAGTCCTTTGATAAGGTTGCCCGGCTCCTGGGCCTGGGATATCCGGGGGGCCCTAAAATTCAGCAGCTGGCCGCCCAGGGAAATCCCCAGGCCATTGCCTTTCCCCGGGCCATGCTGGCCAGGGAAGACGGGTACGATTTCTCTTTTTCTGGCCTAAAAACCGCCGTCATCAACTACCTTCATCACGCCGACCAGGTCGGGGACAAGGTCAACCTTGCCGATGTCGCAGCCTCTTTCCAGGAAGCAGTGATTGATGTCCTCAGCCAAAAATCCCGGCGGCTGATCCACGAGACCGGGATGAAGACCTTTGCTCTTTCGGGAGGGGTCGCCGCCAACCGGCCATTAAGGGCATCTCTAGAAGCCCTTTGTCGGGAAGAAGGGGTGAGCTTCTATGTCCCTCCCATGGAATACTGCACCGACAACGCCGCCATGATTGGCGCCGCCGGATACTACCAGTACAAATACCGGGGCTCTAGCCCCTTGAACTTTACCGTTGACCCCGACCTCGGCCTCTGCTGAGAGGGCAATTAGAAATCGAGGAAAAATGACTTATCATTTCATCATGGATCTTCACACCCATACGATCGCTTCCGGCCACGCCTACTCCACCGTCACGGAAAACGCCCGTGCGGCTAAGGAAAAAGGCCTGGAGATTTTAGGAACTGCGGATCATGGCTATGGGATGTGGCATACCACAAACCTGGCCTTCTGGCGAAATCTTAAAGTGCTTCCCCCCTACCTGGAGGGGGTCCGCCTCTTAAAAGGTGTGGAAGCCAATCTTTTGAACCGGAAGGGAGAGCTGATGGAAGAGGACCTTTTGGACATGACCGACTATGTCATCTGCTCTCTCCATGGGAACTGCTATCAAAAGGATACGGGCGATATCGAAGAATACACCGAAGCCGTCGTCCATGCCCTGGACCATCATCCCCAGATTACCATCCTGGGCCATCCGGATGATTCCGCTTATCCCCTGGACTATGAAAAAGTTCTCCAGGCCGCCCGAAGAAACCACGTTGCCATTGAGGTCAACAATGCTTCCCTGATTGAGGGGACCAACCGGATTGGGACTAAAAAAAACATCAAAACCTATCTTCGCCTTTGCATGGAGATGAAGCTTCCCGTCATTTGCAATACGGATGCCCACTTTTCCACCCTCGTGGGGGATTTTTCTCCCACCCAGGATCTTTTGGAGGAGCTAAATTTTCCGGAAGAGCTGGTCATCAACGGGTCCTGGACCCGGCTGGAAGAGTACCTGGGCTTTAGCCTCTGAGCAAGGCCCTGAGAAAAAGCGAGGCCCTATGAATCTCGAAAATCTTAACCCCCAGCAAAAAAAGGCCGTCCTTTCCAAGGCCCCCTCCCTCCTGGTCCTGGCCGGAGCCGGATCGGGGAAAACCCGCGTCCTCACTGAAAGAATCGCCTACCTGATCCAGGAAGAGGAGGTTCCCTCCTGGGCCATTGCTGCCTTCACCTTTACCAATAAAGCTGCCCGGGAAATGAAAGAAAGGGTGGCCAAGGCCCTGGGAAGGCCCGTTGACTCCATGTGGATCGGCACCTTCCACTCCCTCTGTGCCCGGATCCTCCGGCGGGAGATCGCTCCCTTGGGCTATACTTCCTCCTTTACCATCTATGACAGCCAGGATCAAAAAGCCCTGGTCAAAAGAATTTGCAAGGAGGCTCAGGTCCAGTCCCGGGGCATTACTCCGGCCTCCTTTCTTTCCGCCATTTCCAAATTAAAAAATCAGGGGACCTCTCCCGAAGAGGCAAAAACAGAGGCATCAAATTTCATCGAGGAAGTTCAGGCCCAGGTCTATGGCCTTTACGAAAAGGAAAAGAAGGCGAATAACGCCCTGGATTTTGATGACCTCATTTTAAAAACCCTGGACCTTTTTAAAAAGGAGGCCCCCGTCCTTGAGAAGTATCGGAGCCAGTTTTCCCATCTTTTTGTTGATGAATACCAGGACACCAACCATGCCCAGTATGATCTGATCCGGGTTCTCGCCGGGCCCAAGACCTCTCTTTTTCTGGTCGGTGATGCCGACCAGTCCATCTACGGCTGGCGGGGAGCCGACATTTCCAATATATTAAATTTTGAAAAAGACTTCCCAGCTCCCCAGATTATCCTTCTGGAGCAAAACTACCGGTCCACTCAAAAAATCTTAGAAGCGGCCAATATTCTGATCGATAAAAATACAGAAAGAAAAAAGAAGAGGCTCTGGACGGAAAATCCCCCGGGCCCCCCGGTAACCTACGAGGAAACGGGCTCGGAAAACGAAGAAGCGGCCCGGGTCATCCAGGTCATGGAGGAGGAAAGAGAAAAGGGGAGGCCCTATAAAGACATGGCCATCCTCTACCGGACCAATGCTCAGTCCCGGCCCTTCGAGGAGGCCCTGATCCGCCAGGCCATCCCCTACCGGATTGTCGGGGGCCTAAAATTCTACGACCGGGCAGAGATCAAGGACCTGGTCGCCTATATGAACCTTGCGGTCAACTCCCGGGACGATGTCTCCTTTCTCCGGGTCATCAACCAGCCCAAAAGGGGAATCGGTCCCGCCAGCCTTGAGCCCCTGGCCCGCCTAGCTGGAGAAAACGGCCTCTCTCTTCTCGATGCCTTAAGAGACCCGGACCTTTCTGGAGACCTTTCTCCGGCAGTTTTAAAAAAATTTCAGCCCTTTTGTAGGGTCATGGAAGATCTTATTTCCCGGACCCAAGATCCCATCACCAGTTTTTTGGATGCGGTCTATGAAAAATCCGGCTACAAGGCTATGTTGGAAAATTCCAACAATCTGGAGGACCAGGCCCGGATCGAAAATGTGCTTTCTTTCTATCAGGCGGTGGCCCAGTACGAAGAAGAAGAGCCAGAAGCTTCGATTTCTGATTACCTGCAAAACCTCTCCCTCCTCTCCGACCTGGATAAGACCGAGACGAGAGAAAAGGGAGCCCTTCTTATGACCATGCACTCTGCCAAGGGCCTGGAGTTTCCCCTGGTCTTTATCGTCGGCCTGGAAGAGGGACTTTTCCCCAGCCAGAGATCCATGGACGAGGGGGGACTGGAGGAAGAAAGAAGGCTGATGTACGTGGCCATGACCCGGGCCGAGGAGAAGCTTTACCTTTATTCAGCCTCCTCCCGGCGGGTCTACGGGACCTTTTTGGGACAAAGGCCCTCCCGCTTTATCGGCGACCTGGAAGATACCATTGAAATCACTCAGAGAGAAGAGGAAGACGCCCCCTTCTCCTCCAGAGTAGGGGAAAGGCCTTCCTGGGAAACCGGCCCCATGGGCGGATTTTCCAATCCGGGCCTAAAAGCGGCCTACGACCTTCAAAGATCCAAAATCCGCCGGATGGTCCAGGAGAGGAAGCGCCGGGAAGAGTCGGCCTTAACCGGCTCATTTCGGGTCGGGGACAAGGTCGTCCACCGGAAGTTTGGCCGGGGGACCGTGGTTTCGGTCACCCCCGCCAGAGACGGCGATGAGCTGACCATCGCCTTTGATCAAAAGGGCATCAAGAGGCTTTCCGCCTCCCTTGCCCCGCTGAAAAAGGAGTCTTGAAATGGGGAAGGATGGGGAAAAAATGCCCGAGAAAGAGAATCGTCTCCAAGAAATGAGGGCCCTGATCGATCAGTTAAACCAGTGGGCTCTGGAATATTATACCTATGACAATGCCTCTGTTTCCGACCGGGAGTACGACCGGGCCTATGACCGGCTCTCTGACCTGGAAAAGGAAACAGGAACCGTCCTTTCTGATTCTCCGACAAAAAGGGTCGGCGGCGAGGTTTTGGAGGGCTTTGAAAAGCACCGCCATTTGGCCCCCCTCTATTCGTTGGGAAAGCTCCGGACCCGGGAAGAGGTGGAGGCATGGGCCGCAAGGTGCCAGAAGGCCGTCGAAGACTATAACCAAAAAAATCCAAAAGCCCCCCTTCCGGACCTCCTTTTTCTGGTAGAGCTAAAATTCGATGGCCTGACCATCAACCTTACTTATAACCAGGGAAAGCTGGAGCTGGCAACGACCCGAGGAAATGGAGAGGTCGGGGAGATGGTCCTTGCCCAGATCCGAACGATCCGCTCTATCCCTCTAAAGATCCCTTATCAGGGAAGGATCGAGGTTCAGGGAGAGGGGCTGATGCCCTATTCTTCTCTAGAAGAGTACAATAAGACGGCGGAGATTCCCCTGAAAAATCCTAGAAACGGGGCCGCCGGAGCCATCCGCAACCTGGACCCCGGAGAAACGGCCGCCCGCCGGCTCGATGCCTATATCTATAACGTGGGCTACAGCGAAGAGCCCCTTTTTACAGACCAGCTTTCCATGTTTCAGTTTCTCAGGGACAATCACTTCCGGGTGCACCCCTACCTGAAGGTCTGCCGGACCATCCCCCAGATCATGGATGCCATTGATGAAATCGGGGAATTTCGCCATGACCTGGACGTTGCCACCGACGGGGTGGTCATCAAGATCAATGACCTTAAGACCCGGGAATTTTTGGGCTTTACGGCAAAGTTTCCCCGCTGGGCCATGGCCTATAAATACGAGGCGGAGGAGCGGACGACTATTTTGCGGGAGGTCCGGTGGAATGTGGGAAGGACGGGAAAGCTCACCCCAACAGCCCTGGTGGATCCGGTGGAGCTTTCCGGAGCCACCGTCTCCCGGGCAACCCTCAATAATTTTGACGATATTCAAAGAAAGGGCCTGGAGCTGGGGGCTTCGGTCCTAATCCGAAGGTCCAACGAGGTCATCCCCGAGATCCTAGGCGTGGTCCCCGATCCGGCCCGAAAGACCCAGCCCATTGAAAAGCCCAAGTTCTGCCCGGCCTGCGGGAGCGAACTGGTCCAGGAAAATGTCCATATTTACTGTCCCAACTCTCTTTCCTGCCTTCCCCAGCTGGTGGCCCGGCTGACCCATTTTGCCAGTCGGGCGGGGATGGATATTGAAGGACTCTCCGAAAAGACCCTGGAGCTTTTTATCAGCCGGGGTTTGCGGGAAATGGCCGACCTTTATAAGCTAAAAGAAAAAGATCTCCTCTCCCTTGAGGGTTTTAAGGAGAAAAAAACCCAAAATCTTCTCGAAGCCATTGAAAATTCCAAAAACCCGCCCCTGGACCGGTTTTTAAACGCCCTGGGGATCCCGGAGGTGGGCGAAGCGGCGGCCCGGGACCTGGCCGGCCACTTTAAAAGTCTGGAGAATCTCAGGAAGGCCGGGACGGAAGACCTGGAAGAGCTGGCGGATATTGGCCCGGTGACGGCCTATAATATCGTGGAGTTTTTCCACGATCCCCATATTTCTTCTTCTTTAGACCGGCTTCTGGCCCAGGGAGTAAGGCCGAAGGAGGTCCAGGATGAGGAGGAAGGCCCCCGACCCCTGGAGGGGAAGTCAGTCGTCGTCACGGGGACCATGGAAGGCTTTACCCGCCAGCAAATGGAAGAGGGGGTCCGCCGCCTGGGCGGCCAGGCGAGGGGGTCGGTTTCAAAAAAAACGGACCTTCTTCTGGCAGGCGAAGCGCCCGGTTCAAAAAAAGACAAAGCCCAGGCGTTGGGGGTAAAAATAATGGAAGGGGAGGAGCTTGCCGCCTTCCTAAAAAAGTATCTTCCCAAGGTCTGATGGCGGCGAGAAGCGACTGGCAGGAAAAGAAATAATTTGCCACAGAAGGAGAAATTATGCAGAAGATTGTGCTTTCTACCGGAAATCTGGATAAGGTTCGCGAACTAACACAGATGCTGGATCAGGAAAAGTTTCAGGTCCTTTCCAAAAATGACCTGGGCCTGGGGGACTTTGAAATCGAAGAAACCGGCCGCACCTTAAATGACAATGCGGAAATCAAAGTCATTGAGCTCTACAAGGCTTTAAAGGCGAGGGGGGAGGATCCGGATCAATTCTGGATTCTCGCTGATGATACGGGCCTTTTTGTCCCCGCCATCCGCAATCTTCCCGGTGTTTATTCCGCTCGCTATGCCGGAGAAAATGCGACCTACGATGACAATATTAACAAGCTTTTAAAGCGGATGACCGGCCTTGAAATGGGGGAGCGCAATGCCTATTTTATGACCGTGATCGCTGTTATCAAAAATGGAGAGCTTTTCGAGTATCAGGGAAGGCTAGAAGGCAGAATCCTGGAAGAGAGGCGGGGGGAAGGCGGCTTTGGCTATGATCCCGTCTTCTATGTGATTGATCAGGGAAAGACCCTGGCAGAGATGACCCTGGAGGAAAAAAATAAAATCTCCCACCGGTCCCAGGCCTTCCGTTCCTTCCTGGGAGACATTCATGAGTAAAACCCTTCTGGTGACGGGAGATACCCACGGCACAATCCGCAAATTGTCCGCTCTGGTCGAAGAGCTTCTCTCCGGCCAGGGCCTGGATAGGGTCATCCATCTGGGAGATTTTGTAGAGGATGCGGAAGGCCTGGCCCGCCTTTTTCCGGCCCTTCCGATCATCATGGTTGCTGGCAACAATGACTTTCTAAGGCGGGACATCCCCCGGGAAAGGGTCCTCCGCCTGGAGGGCCACGGGCTTTTTCTTATCCATGGACACACCTATCCGGGAGAGGCCGGGGCCAAAAAAATGCGTAAAAATGCGCAGAAAAAGAACTGTGATATCGTCCTCTTTGGCCATACCCACCGTTTTCTTCTAGAAGAAGAAAATGGAATTTGGCGGATCAATCCCGGCTCGCCCACAAGGCCCCGCGGGGACCATATTCCCTCCGCCCTCCTCCTCACCTTAGAAAAGGGCGCCCCGCCCAAGGCGGAGCGACTGGCCCTTGAAGATCCGGGCCCAACCTATTAAGTCCCCTTTTTTGCGCTCTTCCCCTACATTTGATATAATGATGTCCTAATCAATTTTGTGCCATTAGCGCAGTGGAAGCGCGCCACTCTCCGGAAG